>USBX01000005.1 GCA_900552995.1 uncultured Collinsella sp. | reverse complement strand
TGTGTATAAGAGACAGACGCTGAAGCAGATTTATGCGGATCTTTTGGTGCTTGAGAAGGAAGGCCCCAGCCTTGGTCGTCCGCTGGTTGATCGGGTAAAGGGCTCGAAGCTTCATCATTTAAAGGAGCTGAGAGTGACCTCGTGTGGTCGGCAAGTGATTCGCATCCTCTTCGCCTTTGACCCTAAACGTCAGGCGGTATTGCTGTTGGCGGGTGATAAGTCGCGAGCGGGATCGTCAAGGGCAAAATGGAACGGCTGGTATGCGATTAATATTCCAAAGGCCGAGCAACTATACCGTAGCCACGTAAGGAGGCTCGATCGAGGTGGAACTGCATGAGTATATGGAATCCCGCGGGATTACACGCGACTCTATTGCCGCCGAGCAGGAGAGGACTCACGAGCGTGTCGAGGCCTATAAGCTTGCTCAGATTCGCAAGCTAAAAGACCTAACGCAGGCATCGATCGCCCAGTCGATGGGCGTTTCTCAAAAACGCGTATCTGAGCTCGAGCGCGGGGAGTTGGGCTCGATGAGGCTCGACACGCTGAGCAGGTACGCAGAGAGCCTCGGCGGAAAACTGGTTGCAAGCATTGAGTTTCCCGATCGTACCGTTACGCTTGCTCGCTAAAAACCTTCAATAACCCCTCACTTTCACCGACTACTACAGCCGCTCACCAAACCAACATGCGCTCTGGGCAAAAAGGTTGAACGTTTCGTGCGAGAATGCCCCACAGTAAACAAACTTGCACCAGAGCGTAAGGGGCTGGCATACACATGCAGACGGTCTATCGGGTATACGAGGGAGCGCGCGAGCCGCATCGGCTCGCCGTTGAGCGCACGGCAGAGGTGCTCGGCCGCGGCGGCCTGGCACTGATCCCGACCGAGACCGTCTACGGCGTCGCCGTGGCAGTCAATGCCTTCTCTGATGCCGTCCCCCAAGATACAAGCGAGTTCCCGTCGTGGTCATGCGACCCGCAAGTCACCGTCAACGGCGCCGCAGTCCCTGCGCTCGGCACCGGCTATCGACGTATCTTCACTCTCAAGCAACGTGAACTCACGCAAACTGTGGCTTGGCTGGTCGATGGCGTCGAAGCGCTCGACCGCTATGGCGTGGATATCCCGGAAGATGCCCGCGTGCTCGCGCGACGATGCTGGCCGGGAGCCCTGACTATCGTGATTAAGGCAGCCCCCTGCGTGCCGACCTTTATGCGTGCCGCCGACGACACGGTGGCTCTTCGCGCATCGGCCTCGCCTGTGGTGCAGGCGCTCATCCGCGCCTGCGGCAGTCCCCTTGCCTGCACGAGCGCCAACACGCACGGTGCGCCCTCGCCGGCAAGCTTTGCCGCCGTCGAGGGTCGCATCCTGGAGGGTGTCGATGTCGCCGTCGACGCCGGTGAGACCCCGTGTCGCGACGCCTCGACCATCGTGTCGTTCCAGCACGGCGGGCTCCAGATCCTGCGCCAAGGCGCACTTCCCGCATCAGAGATCGAACGGGTCCTGTCCGACCCGATGCAATAGAAAGGTGTAAGCGATGTCGTTGAATCTGGGCAGCCTGGGCATGGAAGATGCCTCGTTTAACTTTGGCGGTTCCTACATCATGGCGCTCGACTGCGGCACCACCTCGGTACTTGCGACCATCGTCGACGAGTACGGATGCATCGTCGCGCAGGCACGTCGCAGCGTCAAAACCAGTTTTCCGCGTCCCGGTTGGGTAGAGCAAGACCCCATGGCGGTCCTTGCCAGTCAAATCGCCGTCATGATGGAAGTCCAGTTTAAGAGCGGTATCCACTCCGACCGCATTGCCGCCATCGGCATCTCCAACCAGCGCGAGACCACGGTTGTGTGGGACCGCATAAGCGGCCAACCCATCTATAACGCCATCGTGTGGCAATGCCGTCGCACCGCACCTCTGATCGACGAGCTGGTCGAGCAGGGCGCAGAAGAGCTGGTGCGCTCCCGCACGGGACTCACGCTCGACCCGTATTTCTCGGCCTCCAAGGTGCAGTGGATTCTCGACAACGTCGACGGCGCACGCGAGAGCGCGGCGGCGGGCGACCTCATGTTTGGCACCATCGACACTTGGCTCATCTACAACCTCACTGGCGGCCAGGTCTTTGCCACCGACTACACCAATGCCAGCCGCACGGCGCTCTTTAATATCCATACGCTCGATTGGGACGACGACCTGCTGACGCTCTTTGACGTTCCACGTTCCATGATGCCCGAGGTTCGCTGGAGCTCGGGTGACTACGGCCGCGTCGCGAGCGACATCATGACCAACATGCCGCCCATCATGGGCGTGGCGGGCGACCAGCAGGCGTCGCTGTTCGGCCACTGCTGTTTCCGTCCCGGCCAGACCAAAAACACCTATGGCACGGGTTGCTTTATGCTCATGAACACCGGCGACGAGATCGTCGAATCCAAGAACGGCTTGGTTTCCACCATCGGTATCGCTGCGAACGGGAAGATCAGCTATGCACTCGAGGGCTCCATCTTTGCTGCCGGCTCCACCATGAACTGGCTTCGCAACAACATGGGCATCATCTCGAGCGTGAGCGAGTCGGCACAACTTGCCGCTTCGATTAACGACAACGAGGGCTGCTACTTCGTTCCCGCCTTTGCGGGTTTGGGCGCTCCCTGGTGGGACCCGCATGCCCGCGGTATCGTGTGCGGTCTGACCGGCGCCTCGAGCCGTGCGACCATCGTACGCGCCGCCTGCGAATCCATGGCATATCAGAGCTACGACGTGCTGCGCGCCATGGAGCAGGACGTGGGGCTTTCGATCGAGCGCCTGTCTGTCGATGGCGGTGCCTCGCGCAACGAGTTCATCATGCAATTCCAGGCCGACCTGCTGGATATCCCCGTGCTGCAATGTGAGACGGTGGAGACCACGGCAATCGGTGCCGCGTACTTGGCGGGTCTTGCCGTCGGCTATTGGGAAGATCTGGAAGAGCTGGAGCAAAATGCCCAGATCGTTAGGACCTTCCTTCCCCATATGTCCGCCGCGCGCCGCGAGCAAAACCTTACGGGCTGGCGTGATGCAGTCAAGCGCTCGCTCAGTACTGCACAGTAGAGCCGCGATGGGCTGCTCGATACAACAAACCGCTAAACTAATGCATGGCGTGCGGTGGCGACATTGCTGCGCGCCTTGTCAGCAAGGCCGTTTTGCGGCCGCAACGAAAGGGGCAATCAACCCATGACCGTCACCTATGATGCGTCCCGTGTGACGCTTGTCGATCACCCGCTCGTTCAGCACAAGCTGTCGATCCTGCGCGATAAAAACACCGGCACCAACCAGTTCCGCCAGCTCGTGCGCGAGCTTGCGCTCTTTGACGGCTACGAGGCCATGCGCGACCTGCCTATGGAAGACGTCGAAGTCGAGACCCCCATCACCACCGCCACGTTTAAGCAGCTTGCCGGCAAGAAGCTCGCCATCGTTCCCATCCTGCGTGCGGGTCTTGGCATGGTCGACGGCATCCTCGACCTGGTACCCTCTGCCCGCGTGGGCCACATCGGCATGGAGCGCGACGAGGTCACCCACGAGCCGCATGAGTATTACTGCAAGATGCCCAAGGATATCGACCAGCGTATCTGCCTGGTTGTCGACCCCATGCTCGCCACGGGCGGTTCGGCCGAGATGGCTATCAGCTACCTGCGCGAGCGCGGTGTCAAGGACATCCGCATGCTGTGCATCGTCGCCGCGCCCGAGGGCCTCAAGTCGCTGACCGAGAAGGATCCTGACGTACATATTTATACGTGCGCCATCGATGACCATCTCAACGAGGCCGCCTACATCGTTCCCGGCCTCGGCGACGCCGGCGACCGCATCTACGGCACGCTCTAGTCGCTGGGCTAAACGGCCGCGGCTGCAAATACGAAGAAACGGTGCGCGCGGACGAACAAAAGGCGACCGCGCGCACTCCTGTTAACGGACGTTTTGCCCTGCAGGGTTCGAGAAAAACGTATTACCGTACCTGCGGCATAAAGAAGGTCTTAAGAAAACGAACAGGTGCGTATTAACCGATGCTTTTTCGGTTGTACTTTAGCGATTGGCTCGTACAATAGTCACCAATGTTTGGCGGGAACTGTTCTGTGAAGCGTTAAAAAGGAAAGTGAGGACGCCAGTGTTTCAGATAGCCGATCTGCTCGCTATCGTTGCAGGCGCCATTGCGGGCTCGATTGCCTTTCTTCCCTTTGTCTTTACGCTCAAGCCGGTTCTTGACGATAAACAGAATGCGGACATGCTCAAGGGTATGGTGAGTCTGGCGGTCTCGGCAATCGCCCTGCTCGTCTTTACCTTGGTTGTGTTTGTGTTGTTCGGAGAGGCATTTCGCATGTTCCTCCTGGGCGAGGCGATCGGCTTCGTGGCCTTTATGGCCGCCTGCGCGGTTCGTGTCGCCAAGGCGCTGCGAGATCCTCATGAGGTCGAAAGGTAAGTCGTGGAAATTTTTGAAAAGCTGCCTGATGAGATTAATCATCTGGTCAGCGAGTTCAGCTCCACCCCTGTCGTGGGCGATCTGAGCTGCGGCATCACGCAGTACTCGTTTTGGCTGATCGTCTCCACGATCGTGCTCCTGATCGTCCTGGCCGTGTTCAAGAAGAAGCAGACCCTGGTTCCCAAGGGCTTCTTCGTCAACGGTTTCGAGTACATCATCGAGTACGTCGAGAACGATATCGGCAAGGGTGTCGTGGGTGAGAACTGGAAGAAGCACTTCCCGTTCCTGTGCTCGCTTTTCCTGTTCATCCTGATCAATAACATGATCGGCCTGATTCCGGGAATGAAGCCCGGCACCGGCGCAATCGGCTCCACCGCCGCACTCGCCATTTTCGCCTTCGTGTACTTCATCTACTACGGATGCAAGGCTCACGGCGTGATCGGCTACATCAAGAGCCTCGCCCCGCAGGGCGTGAGCTTCCCGATGAACGTGCTCGTGTGGGTCGTCGAGCTTTTCTCGACCTTCCTGCGCCTCATCACGCTCGCCGTCCGTCTGTTCTGCAACATGTTCGCAGGACACGTGGTCATGGGCTCGTTCGCCATCATGGCGAGCATGTTCATGCAGCCGCTGCTTCAGCAGGTTTCCGCGGCCCACGCCGTTGGCGCCCTGCCTTCGCTGGCCTGGCTTGCCATCCTCATCCTGATCTATGCGATCGAGCTTGTGGTCGGCGCCATCCAGGCTTACGTCTTCACGGTCCTTACCGCCGTGTATGTCTCCGAGGCAGAGGAGGTCGCGGAGGAGGAGTAGTCTTCCGCTCGCGCCTTAAAGGTAAGCAATTCGTTAAACCGCCGGTGCCCGTACCCATGGAGCCCGGCAGTTATAAAAAGGTTATCCTGCGTGAAATAAGACACGCACGACAAAGGAGGAATCGTGGGAGTTATCGGTTACGGTCTCGGTGTTATCGGCGCTGGTCTTGCTATTGGCCTGTCTGCTCTGGGTGCTACGGGTGCTATGGCCCGTCAGCCTGAGGTCCAGGGCCGCGTGTTCACCGTCTTCATCATGGGCTCCGCCTTCGGCGAGGCTCTGGCTCTGATCGGCTTCGTTGTCGCGCTGATCGTTAAATAGCACGGAGCGTCAAGTATGAATCTTTCATCCCAGAAGAGCGCGATCGCACTCTCCGCGTCCGCGGCCGCGCTGCTCATGCCGGTTTCCGCGTTCGCCGAGGACGGCGCTGCCGGTGCGGACATCCTCATCCCTAAGATGGCGGAGTTCATCCCGGCGCTTATCGCCTTCCTGATCATCTGGATCGTGCTGGCCAAGGTCGCCCTGCCGGGCATCATGAAAACCATGGAGGAGCGCGGCAAGAAGATCGAGGAGAGCCTCGACGAGGCCGAGAAGACCAAGCAGGAGGCTATCGCCAAGCGCGCTGAGTCCGACTCGATCGTCACCGACGCCCGTCGTCAGGCTGCCGACATCGTTCTCGAGGCCCGTAAGGACGCCGAGTCCGAGCGTGCCCGTATCATCGAGGCTGCTCACAAGGAGGCCGAGGAGATTATCGCCAAGGCCCATACGACCGTCGAGGACGAGCGCAAGTCCATCTACGCCGGTGCCGCGAGCTCCATCGCCGACCTGTCCGTTGCCGTCGCCACCAAGATCGTGGGCGAGGCACTCGAGGACGATGCCGAGCAGAAGAAGCTCATCGAGCGCTACATCCAGGAAGCAGGTAGCCTGAATGCCGACTAGCCGCTATCAGGACAAGGTGCTCGAGACCTACGCGCGCTCCCTTCTGGAAGCCGCTAAGGCCGAGAACCATGTGTTCGAGGACCTCGAGATGATCGAGCGCTTGGCTTCTGCCAGCCCCGAGATCATCGCCGTGCTCGACACCATGTCCAAGCGCGACCAGCTCGACCTTCTTCCCAAGGTGGCAGCTGCCTTTAAGTATGTTGCCGAGGAAGACGAGGATGTAGTGGGCGTGACCGTCACCACGGCGATCCCGCTCGACGACGAGCTGCGTCAAACCATCACTAAGAAATGCGAGCAGGACTTCGGCCGCAAGGTATTCCTTATCGAGCAGGTCGACCCGTCTATCGTGGGCGGCCTGGTGCTCGAGGCCCGCGGCGAGCGTCGTGACATTTCCGTCAAGACGCAGCTGCGCATCGCGCAGGAGACCCTCGCAAACTCTGCTAATTCGTACGGAGGTGAAGCCTAATGTCCGAAACCCTCAATGCCCAGGATATCGCCAAGAAACTGCAGGAGCAGCTCACGAGCCTCTCCGCGACGGTCGATACGCATGAGGTTTCAACGGTCGACGAGGTAGGCGACGGCATCGCGCGCGTCTCCGGCCTCAAGAGCGCCATGGCAGGCGAGCTTCTGGAGTTCAAGAGCTCCGATACCGGTGAGACCGTCTTCGGCCTTGCCCAGAACCTTGACCGTGACGAGGTCGGCGCCGTTCTGTTTGGTGCCGTCGACTCCATCAAGGAAGGCGACGAGTGCCGCACCACTGGCCGCATTATGGATATCCCCGTGAGCCGTGCCATGCTCGGCCGCGTCGTCAATCCGCTCGGCCAGCCCATCGACGGCCTGGGCGACATCGTCGCCACGCACCGTCGCCCCATCGAGTTCAAGGCTCCCGGCGTTATCGATCGTACCCCGGTGTGCGAGCCGGTTCAGACCGGTCTGCTCGCTATCGACTCCATGGTGCCTATTGGCCGCGGTCAGCGTGAGCTCATCATCGGCGACCGTAAGACCGGTAAGACCGCCATCGCCATCGACGCTATCCTCAACCAGCGCGGCAAGGGCATGGTCTGCATCTATGTCGCCATCGGCCAGAAGGCCTCCACGGTTGCCAACATCCGCGAGACCCTCGCTCAGCACGGTGCGCTCGACTACACCATCATCGTTTCGGCCACCGCTGCCGATTCCGCCCCTATGCAGTACATCGCGCCTATGGCCGGTGCCGCTATCGGCGAGTTCTTCATGTACAACGGCGAGGACGGCAAGCCCGCCAGCGAGACCAACCCCGGCGGCCACGTGCTCGTCATCTACGACGACCTGTCCAAGCAGGCTGTGGCCTACCGTCAGATGTCGCTAACGCTGCATCGTCCGCCCGGACGCGAGGCCTATCCTGGCGACATCTTCTACCTGCACTCTCGTCTGCTCGAGCGTGCCGTCAAGATGTCCAAGAAGAACGGTTACGGCTCCATGACGGCACTGCCGATCATCGAGACCCAGGACGGCGACGTCTCGGCCTACATTCCGACCAACGTCATTTCCATTACCGATGGTCAGATCTACCTGCAGTCCGAGCTCTTCTTCCAGGGTCAGCGCCCGGCAGTCGACGTGGGCATCTCCGTGTCCCGCGTCGGTGGCGATGCGCAGACCAAGGCCATGAAGCAGGTCGCTGGCAACCTCCGTCTGGACCTCGCTTCCTATCAGGAGCTCGCTGGCTTTACGCAGTTCGGCTCCGACCTCGACGAGGCTACTCAGAAGCAGCTGACCCATGGTGCTCGCATGACCGAGCTCCTGAAGCAGCCGCGTTACAAGCCGTTTGAGGTTGGCGAGCAGATCGTTACGCTGTTCGCTGGCAACGAGGGCTTCCTGGATGACCTGGAGATCGCCGACGTGCTGCCCTTCCGTGCCGAGCTCATCGAGTACATGGACAATGGCTTTGGTTCGCTGCTCGACAAGGTTCGCGCCAAGAAGATCGATGATGACACCAAGGCTGAGCTCTTGCGCGTCATCGGCGACTTCAAGCAGCAGTTCATGGCCAAGCACCATTCGGATGTTTCTGGATCAGAGGAGAACTAAGCCCCATGGCCAACCTTCGCGACATTAAGAAGCGAATCTCCTCGGTTACCACGACCAAGCAGATCACGCGCACGATGGAGATGGTCTCTACGGCCAAGATCCGTCGTGCCCTCGATCGCTCCAAGCAGGCCGAGCCCTATAAGGAGGCGCTGACCGACGTCATGTTGACGGTCGCCGGCGACGCCTCCTGTTCGGGCACCGATCCCATGCTGCAGAAGCATGAGAGCGTCAAGCATGGCCTGATTGTCGTTATTGCCTCGGACCGCGGCCTTGCCGGCGGTTTCAATACGACGGTGGAGCGCACGGCCGAAAAGCTCGCCGCTTCTTGGGCGAACGACGGCATCGAGTGCGAGATCATCGCGTGCGGGCGTAAGCCGGCCACGTATTTCCGTGACCGCGCAAACGTCATCATGCACTTCGAGGGCAACTCCTCTGAGCCCGATTTCAATCAGGCCCGCATGATCTCCTCTCATATCTGCGATGCGTATCGTGCCGGTGAGCTTGACCGTGTCGAGCTTGTCTACCACCACGCCAAGAACCGCGTGGATCAGGAGCTTCGCGTCGAGCATCTGTTGCCGCTCGACCCCGAGATGATCGCTATGGCCCACGGTCCGCGTAAGAACGAGACCGACGCCCCTAAGCGCATCTCGTCCACGTTCGAGTTCGTGCCCTCTCCCGAGCATGTTCTCGGCAAGCTTGTGCCGTCTTATATCCTGACGGTCATCTACCAGGCCCTGATCGATTCGGCGGCTGCCGAGCAGGGTGCACGCCGCAAGGCCATGCACTCCGCGACGGAAAACGCCACCGCGATCATCTCGACCCTTACCCGCACGTATAGTCGCGTGCGCCAGGCTTCGATTACGACCGAGATTAACGAGATCGTCGGCGGAGCCTCAGCATTGGAGGAACAGTAATGGCTAATAACACCGTAAAGCTTGCGGTCGAGGAAGCCACCAAGAAGACGACTGCCGGTGATGGTCGCATCGTGCGTATCATCGGCCCTGTCGTCGACGTCAAGTTTGACGGCGCGGTGCCCCCGATCTACAACGCGCTCACGGTCGAGGCCGAGACCCCGATCGGTCATCTGAGCACGATCCTCGAGGTCGAGAGCCAGCTTCCGGGCGGCGTCGTCCGCACGGTCGCCATGTCCTCGACCGACGGCCTGCAGCGCGGCCTCATCGCCACCGATACCGGTGAGCCCATGAAGATGCCCGTTGGCCCCAAGACGCTCGGCCGCATTTGGAACGTCATGGGCAAGCCTGTCGACGGCAAGCCCATGCCTGAGGTGGAGGAGTTCTACCCCATCCACCATGCAGCGCCCCGTTTCGACGAGCTCACCACCAAGACCGAGATCTTCGAGACCGGCATCAAAGCTGTTGACCTGCTCGAGCCCTACAT
Organism: uncultured Collinsella sp.; assembly: GCA_900552995.1. Taxonomy (GTDB): domain Bacteria; phylum Actinomycetota; class Coriobacteriia; order Coriobacteriales; family Coriobacteriaceae; genus Collinsella. The sequence goes on along the minus strand of USBX01000005.1, from coordinate 8,917 downwards.
CCGTGGCGGCAAGACGGGCCTGTTCGGCGGCGCCGGCGTCGGCAAGACCGTTCTGATTCAGGAGCTCATCAACAACCTCGCCCAGGAGCACGGCGGCACCTCGGTGTTCACCGGCGTCGGCGAGCGTACCCGCGAGGGCACCGACCTGTTCCTCGAGATGAGCGAGTCTGGCGTTATCGACAAGACCTGCTTGGTCTATGGTCAGATGAACGAGCCGCCCGGAGCGCGTCTGCGCATCGGTCTGGCCGGCCTTACCACCGCTGAGTACTTCCGCGATCGCGGCCAGGACGTTCTGCTGTTCATCGACAACATCTTCCGCTTCTCCCAGGCAGGTTCCGAGGTTTCCGCACTGCTGGGCCGTATGCCGTCCGCCGTTGGTTACCAGCCCACGCTGGCAACCGAGATGGGCGACCTCCAGGAGCGTATTACCTCGACCAAGACGGGCTCCATTACCTCCGTCCAGGCTGTCTACGTCCCCGCAGACGACCTGACCGACCCGGCGCCTGCCACGACGTTTACGCACCTCGACGCCACCACGGTTCTTTCGCGTAGCATTTCGTCGCTTGGCCTGTTCCCGGCTATCGACCCGCTCGCATCTTCCTCCGACGCTCTCGATCCCTCGATCGTCGGCGAGGAGCACTACCGTGTCGCCGTCAAGGTCCAGGAGCTCCTGCAGGAGTACTCCGACCTTCAGGACATCATCGCCATTCTGGGTATGGACGAGCTGTCCGAGGAGCAGCGCCTTACGGTCAACCGTGCCCGTAAGATTCAGCAGTTCCTCTCGCAGTCCTTCCACGTCGCCGAGAAGTTCACCGGCAACCCCGGTGTCTACGTCCGCGTCGAGGATACCGTCCGCTCTTTCGCCGAGATTGTCGACGGCAAGGCCGATGACCTGCCCGAGCAGGCTTTCCGCTATGCTTCCACGATTGAGGACGTGCGCGAGCGCGCCCGCAAGATGGGGGAGAAGTAGGTTATGCGTATCCGCATCGTGTGCCCCGTGAGCTGCGCCTATGAGGGCGACGCTGCGTTTGTGTCGATTCCGTCCACGGATGGCGAGTTTGGCGTCCTGCCTGCTCACTCCAGCGAGATCTGCACGATCGACCGCGGTTACGTTCGCGTTTCCGATAAGGCCATGGGCACTGTCGACCACACGTTTGCCGTGGCCGGCGGCTATGCCCAGGTTGCGGACGATGTCGTGACCGTTCTCGCCGAGCGCGCTTGCGATTTGGCGACCGTCGATGCCGACAAGCTTAAAGCTGATATTCAAGGTTTTGAAGAGAAGCTGGGTAATTTGTCGGAGGATGATGCACGCCGCGCCTACCTCTATAATGAAATCGCATGGTGTAAGCTCAAGCTTGCCCAATAGTCAAACGATTTAGCGTTCGACCATTTGCGAACACATCATGCCCGGGATGGCCCAGCCACCCCGGGCATGCTTTTTGAAAGGGTAGACCTTGGATATTATCCGCGTTGAGGGTGGCCACGCCATCGGAGGCTCCGTGCCCGTCTCGGGCGCCAAGAACTCCGCGCTCAAACTCATGGCGGCAACGCTTCTGGCGCCGGGCAAGACGACGCTGCAGAACGTGCCCGATATTTCCGATGTCCACGTGATGGGCAAGGTGCTCAAGGGCATGGGCGCTACGATCGATGTTCTCGACGAGCACACGCTCGAGATTGATACCTCTCAGGTCGATTCATGGGAGGCCCCCTACGAGCTCGTTGCCAAGATGCGCGCTTCCACCGCCGTCATGGGGCCCCTGCTGGGCCGCTTCCATCGCGCCAAAATTGCCATGCCGGGCGGCTGCAACCTGGGTGCTCGTAAGATCGATATGCACATTCTTGGTCTTGAGGCCCTGGGCGTTGAGTTCGATACCGCCCACGGTTACATCAACGCTAATGCGCCCCAAGGTCTGCGCGGTACCACCGTCACGCTCGAGTTCGCCAGCGTCGGTGCGACCGAGAATCTCATCATGGCCTCTGTGCGCGCACAGGGCACCACGGTTATCGACAATGCCGCCCGCGAGCCCGAGATCGTCGATCTCGCTAACATGCTCAACGAGATGGGTGCCAAGATTGTTGGCGCCGGTACGCCCGTCGTGACTATCGAAGGCGTGGAAGAGCTCCATCCCGTTATCCATCGCGTGGTGGGCGACCGCATCGAGGCCGGTACCTTTATCGTCGCCGGTGCGTTGATGGCGGACGATCGCGGTGTCGATGTCACGGGCTTTTGCCCCATTCATTTGGGCATGGTGCTCAAGAAGATGGAGCTCATGGGTATCGACTGCGAGCGCGTCGAGGATGGCGTCCATGTGAACCGTGCCGAGCGTATCAAGCCGGTCGACATCCAGACGCTTCCGTTCCCCGGTTTCCCGACCGACATGCAGGCGCAGATTATGGTGCTCTCCGCCCTTGCCGACGGCAGTTCCGTTATTACCGAGAACATCTTCGAGAATCGCTTTATGTTTGCCTCTGAGCTGGTGCGCATGGGTGCCGACATTCGTATCGAGAGCCATCATGCCATGATTCATGGCGTCAAGGGCTTCTCGGGTGCACAGGTTACCTCGCCCGATCTGCGCGGCGGAGCGGCCCTCGTCGTAGCGGGCTTGATCGCCGACGGGACGACCGAGGTTTCGGCTATCCATCACATCAAGCGCGGCTACGAGCAGTTTGTCGAAAAGCTGCAGGCGCTCGGCGCGCATGTCGAGCATGCTACCGTCCCCGATCCCGTCATCTACTAATACAGGTTGCCTATGTTTAATAAAAAGCCCCTCGCGGATACCACCGCCCGAAGACCCTCAACTGGTGCGCAGGCCAAGATCTACAGTCGCGATAACGTGGCTCGCTATTCCGAGCGCGCTCGTCAACGTCGTCGTAGCCACACGATTCGTCACGTCACGCTCATTGTCGTGCTTGGCGTGCTGCTGAGTGCCACTACCGCTGCCGGCCTGTGGTTTGCCACCATTATGGGCAAGCTCGGCGATTCTAATGTCATTACCGACAATCTGCGTCGGGTTCTGGTTGACACCGATGAGGCAAAGGATCCGTTCTACGTGCTGCTTCTTGGTACCGACGGCCGTCCGGGCGAGGATACGTATCGTGCCGACTCGATTATCCTGGCACGCATCGACCCCACGCAAAAGCAGGCGACGCTCATTTCCGTTCCGCGCGACACCAAGGTCGAGTACAAGGGCGAGACCATGAAGATCAACGCCTGCCATACCGTTGGCGGCGCCGAGGCCATGGTCGAGGCGGTCAACGAGCTGTGCGGTGTTCAGATTTCCCACTATGCCGAGGTCAGCTTCGACGGTATGCAGGCGCTGATTGATTCGGTTGGCGGTATCGACATTAACGCAACCGATGATGTTGACGACCCCGAGCACCTGGATATTAAGATTACCGCTGGCCAGCAGCATATGGACGGTGCCACCGCCCTTACCTATGCCCGCTGCCGCTACACCTATGCCGACGGCGATTACACGCGCATGCGCCACCAGCGTCAGGTGCTTGGTGCCCTTGCCAACCAGATTCTCAATAACTTCGATGCCACGAAGATCTTTGGCCTGGTTAATTCGCTGTCCGATATGCTCGTAACCGATATGAGCGTTCAGGATATCGTGGCTACGGTCAATGCCATGCGCGGTATGGATGTCGACGGTATCTACTCGGCCAACCTGCCCTCGTACGCCGACGACAGCACCATGATCGACGGTGTGAGCTACGTCTTTGTCTACGAGGACGAGCTCAAGGAAATGATGGAGCGCGTCGATGCTGGCAAGGATCCCAAGGGTCCCAACACCATGGGTCTTTCCGACGGTTCCAGCTCTACGATCGGCGACCTGAACAACAACACGTCTGACGATTACGCAAACGGTACCGCAACCTCATCGGTCAGCTCTGACGATTCCGATGACTCAAGCGATTCGAGCGATTCGGACTACTACGAAGAGCCCACCGGCGACGGCAACGGCTACGAGGCCAATTATTAGGGTTACGCGGGCTTACCAGCCCGCGTAACCAGTTGACGCTGCAAACCCGCCAGAGCGGCAATCTGCCTTTCAACTTCGGCGGCATGATCAAAAGATCAATGCCGCCTCGTTTCAAGGCACCTTGCTCGCTCTGGCGGGTTTTCGCTGTCGTTGCCAAAACATCGGCGTTGCCTTGGTCCGGACTAGTCGTTGGGTAGTCATTGGGGACGTTCTTAAACGACTAGTCAAACAAGAACGTCCCCAATGACTACCCACAAAGCGAGAGTGGATCTCGTCATTTTGCGGCACTTGGGGACGTTCCTTTTCTGCCGGCAGTTAGGGACACTCCCTGTACAAAAACCGCCCCGTCCTCTGTAGAGGACGGGGCGGTTTGTCTTTTAGGCTTGAGCGGCCAGGCTTATGCAAAGCGGGCGACGAGCTCCTGGAGCACGTCGGTCATCTTGACGAGCGAACTGACCGGGACGAACTCGTTGACGCCGTGGTAGCAATAGCCGCCGGTGGAAAGGTTGGGGCAGGGCAGACCGCGGAACGACAGCTGAGCGCCGTCGGTGCCGCCACGAATCGGCAGCACTTGGGGCTCAACGCCGCAGGCAAGGTAGGCTTCCTTGGCAACATCAATAAGCTCGGGATAGTCACGAACGATCTCGGCCATATTTCGATACTGCTGCTTAATCTCGACCGTCACGCGCTCCTCACCCAGACGCTGGTTGAGCATCGAGGCGGCGGCATCAATAAGGTCGAGTTTCTGCTGGAACTTGGCGGCATCGTGATCACGGACGATATAGCGCGCCGTGGCGTGATCGACGGTCGCAGATACACCCTCAAGGTGATAAAAGCCCTCGTAGCCTTCCGTATACTCCGGGCGCTGCACGTAGGGGAGCAACGCGTTGAAGTCGCAGAACAGATTGCCTGCGTTGACCATACGGCCCTTGGCGTCGCCCGGGTGGATGGACTGGCCCTCAAAGCGGATGGTCGCCTCGGCGGCGTTAAAGCACTCCCACTCCAGCTCGCCGATGGGGCCGCCGTCGACCGTGTAGGCGTACTTGCAGCCAAAGGTATCGATATCCAACAGCTCGGCTCCGTGACCGATCTCCTCGTCAGGGCAGAAGCAAATGCCGAGTGCGGGATGGGGCAGAGAGGGGTCCTGAGCGATACGCGCGACAAGCGACATGATCTCGGCGACGCCTGCCTTGTCGTCCGCGCCCAGCAGCGTGATGCCATCGCTGCAGACCAGGTCCTCACCCGCGAGGTCGTTCAGGGCGGGAAGCTTGGCGGTACTCATGGCAACGGGCTTACCGTCAACCGTGCCGCAGACCAGGTCGCCGCCTTCGTAGTGTACGATGTGCGGCTTCACGCCGGCGCCCGGTGCAACTTCGGTGGTGTCGAGATGGGCGATCAGGCCAAGGGCGGGCTTGTCCTCAGCGCCCGCACTTGCGGGGATATGCGCGCAGACATAGGCATGCTCGGTCACGTGGGCATCTTCCGCACCAAGCTCGCGCAGCTCTTCAGCCAGCACGTTGGCAAGGTCAAACTGAACGACGCTCGAGGGTACCTGGTCGCAGTTTGCATCCTCGGACTGCGTGTTGATCTGGACGTAGCGCAAAAAGCGCTCGAGGACATCGGGGTTCGTGGTGGTGTTTTCCATAAAGACCGCTCCAATCTTGGTCGTCGTGTGCAACAAGAACTCTAGCACGGTATGCCACGGCATACCGCGACGCTTGGATGGGGTAGAATCAGCCATTGAATGCAGAAGGGACGGAAGATCATGGATACGACAAATAGCTCGCGCGAACTACATCTGACGGTGGCGAACGAAGACTACTTGGAGTGCATGGTTCGCATTGAAAGCGAAGAGGGGGAAACCAACGGCGTGCGATCGGTCGACATCGCGCAGCGCCTTGGCGTCTCCAAGGCATCGGTCAATAAAGCGGTTTCGGCGCTCAAGGCATCCGAGCTTGTCGAGCAATCGCACTACGGCAAGGTAGTCCTGACCGATCGCGGCCGCGAGGTTGGCACGGCTATCTGGTACCGTCATCGCCTCGTCCGCACGTTTTTGGTTCAGGAGCTCGGTGTCGAATTTGAGCGAGCCGATTCCGAGGCCTGCATGATGGAGCATGCGCTATCCGAGGACACGATGAACCGCTGGCTCGCCTATCTCGAAAAGCAGGGAATCAGCGTCGAGGAATAGCGGGATATATATGGATACGAGTTATTACAATCGCTTTGGTGCCGAGGAACTTACGCGCCGCTTGTCGAGCGAGACCTTGTTGGCGCAGGGCCCCATGGGCAGTGTTCTGTTGAGTGAGTACGACGCCGCCGATATTCCACCGGCGTTTTGGAATCTGGCAGAGCCGCAGACCGTTTCTCGTATCCATCGCTTGTATGTCGCCGCCGGCGCGCAGGTACTCATTACCAATACCTTTCAGGCATCAAGCTATGCCCTCAAGCACGACCAGATTGCGCCGTCCGTGGCGGAGGTCAATCGCGGGGCCGTCGACGATGCCCGCCAGGCGCACCCTCAGCTGCTGCTGGGCTCGATGGGTCCGATCGGTATTGAGTGGTTTGCCGAGGACTCGGCCGAGTTTCGTGAGATCCGAGGCATTGCGCGCGAACAGGCGCACGCCTTGCTCAATGCTGGTGTTGACGGTCTGCTGATCGAGACGGTGACGTCTATCCGTAATTTGCAGCCCATGCTTGCCGGCGCCCGAGATGCCGCCGACGGCATGCCTGTTCTGGTGAGTTTTGTCGTTGACGATAAGGGCGACCTGTTGGGCGATGGCCTCAACATCGAGGCAGCCGTTTTGTACGCCGAAAAACACGGCGCAAACTCGGTTGGTGTTAATTGCTGTTCGCTTGCGGCCGCGAACGCGGCGGTGCCCAGGATGGTTGCATCGGCGACTACTCCCGTCACGGTGCGTCCCAACGTGGGCGATCCGGTCCAGACTCAGGATGGCCCCGTATGGCACGAGAACCCCGAAGCTTTCGCGCGCGCATGCATCGAATGGAGACATGCCGGTGCCGCAATGGTGGGCAGTTGCTGTGGAACCACGGCAATCACTACGGCCGCGATGGCCGAGGCGCTCGATATATAAAGGGCAAAACCGCTCCATACGGGGCGGTTTTTTTATTGCCTGCATGTCCTCGGCAGCATTTGCCCAAATGGTGAATGCTGGTGCCGGCAGGTTGCCGAGCGTGTATCGCGGGTATACCTCATGCGTACCATGATCCAAACACTGTGAGGTGTCTGCGCGTGTGCGCGATAATTCATTTTGGAACTGACGGTTGGCGCGCTCGCGTCGATGAGGACTTCACTGCCGATAACGTTGCCCGTATCGCCGATGCCGTCGGCGAGTTGTGGCAAAAGACCAATCCGGGCAAAACGGTATATATAGGGTTCGACACTCGGCCCCTGGCGCGCGAGTTCGCTGAGCTTGCGGCGGGTGTGCTAGCAGCGCACGGGCTAGACGCCGTGCTCGCTTCGCGACCTGTTCCGACCCCTGCCCTTACGTGGGCGGCGGCTTATGACGGTGAGGCGTGCGGCGCGCTCATGGTGACGGGGTCCCATCATCCGCAGGGTTATCTGTGTCTCAAGATTCGCATGGGTGACGGCTCGACCGCCAACCAGGATGTCATCGAAGAGCTCGAAGAGACCATGGCTCCCGAGCCAATGGGGATCGAGGGGCAATATCGCACCGCGGATATCATTCCTGACTATATGCAAGCGGTGGCATCGTTTGTCGATGCCGAAGCCATCCGCGCCGCGCACCTGCGCGTGGTTGTTGACCCCATGGGCGGCGCAGCCCAGGGCTATCTAGCCGACTTGCTGCGCGAGCTTGGCGTTGAGGTGCACGAGATTCACGCCGGGCAGGCGTCTGACCAAGAAGATATCTGCCCCGACCCCGTTGAACCGTGGGTGGACGCTTGCGAGCGCACGGTTATCGAGGACGGAGCTTGCGCTGGCCTGGTGACCGACGGCGACGCCGACCGTATCGGCGCGGTTGACGAGCGCGGCAGATATATACATCCGCATCAGATCATGGCGCTCGTTTTGGGCGACTTGGTTCAATTTCGTAATTTGGAGGGGCGCGTCGTCGTCAATCTTTCGTGCTCGACGCTCGTGCGTCGCATTGCCGAGGCGCTTGGCTGCCGCGTGACCGTCAAACCAGTCGGTTTCAAATATATAGCGGCGGAGATGAAGAAGGGCGGCGTCCTCATGGGCGGCGAAGAAGCCGGTGGTATCGGCATCGCCGCGCATATGCCCGAGCGCGATGGAATCCTCGCCTGTCTGATTCTGTGTGAGCTTATGGCAAAGACGGACGCGCCTTTGGGCGTTCTGGTCGACCAACTCGAGGACAGTTTTGGTAAGACGAGTTACGGTCGACGCGATTTGCGCCTTGAGGCCGAAGATGCCGAAACGTTACGAACGCTGCTGCCGGGCGTAAACCCCAAGTCGATTTGTGGCAAGGTGCCGCAAAACGTTAGTCATATGGATGGCTTGCGTTTGGCATTCGAGGATGACACGTGGCTGCTGGTCCGTCCTAGCGGGACCGAACCAGTGGTGCGCGTCTACGCCGAGGGGTTCTCGGTGGAAGAACGTGATGAGTTGCTCGATGCTGGCTGTGCTTTAGCTAGGGGACGTATCCGCTTTAACCATGAGACTGCCTTATATAAAGAGATGCTCGGCGAGCGGTAGTTAACGGCTGGCAAACGTTAGTCGGATCACAAGATGTGTAGGAAATGTGTACGCCCGGATTCCCGCCCCCGGGGCCCCTCCGGTCTGGCAATATATCTCCTTGCCGCGCGGCCCGGTGGAACCGGGAACCAGCGCAGGCGTGCACCTTGAGAACCGGATACTGCGAGGATGGACACACCAGATGTGTCGCATCCGGGCAGACATCGAACCATTTGAAATGGTCTAACTTGGATTTGTT
>USBX01000004.1 GCA_900552995.1 uncultured Collinsella sp. | reverse complement strand
CCATAAGGGAATCGACCGTTTCGTCCTGGGTGGGAGCAACATCGGCAACCGTGGCACCGGAACCACTCGGGGCCGGCATGGTGAAAATCTGCGTGGAGTAAGGCCTCGACTCATCTGTCTCGGAAGCCTCGGAAACCGCAGGCACTTCCTCCTGCTCGACCTCGGCCGAATCATCTTGCTCGGCTGCCGCGTATTGCTCTTCGTCAGGGTCGGCCTCGACGGCCTCGTCCTCGGCGACATCTTGGATTTCGACAGCATCAATAGGCTCGTCATCGTCTGCCACGTCGCCCTGCTCATCGGAAACAGGAAGGGGCTCGGCAATCGCGGTGCCTTGCTTTTCAAACGTTATCGTGGAATCGAACTGCGCGGCATCAAACGACATGGTGCTATCGACGTGCTGCTGAGCCTCGAAAGACGTCGTCGCCTCAACAACATCCGCGGACGCCGGTTGCTGGGACTCAAAGGACGTTGTAGCTTCGGCAGCGTCGACGGGCACGGACTGCATAGCCTCGTTCTGCTCGAACTCTTGCGCCGCGCGCTCACGTGCCGCCTCGGCTGCCTGCTGCTGAGCGATAGCCTCCTGCTCGGCAGCCACGCGTGCGGCAGCGCGCTTCTCCTCGAAATCGTCGACAAATTTCTTGCCCTTTGCAAGCGCGCCCTTAAAGAAGTTGGAAGCGCTGGCGCCAATCGAAGAGAACGCGGATGCAATATCGGCATGGGGCGTTGCCGCGGGAATCTCGGCCGAGAAATCAGTATCGCTCTCGTAAGACACGCGCCTCGGCTGTTCAACGTAATCGTCGTCAGACTCGTCCGCAACGTCTTGCGCCGGCGCAGCGGGGGCCAAAATGTCCAGTCCTGCCGCGGGATCGATCGCGGACACCGCCTCGGGCTCGGCAACGGGAGCGGCAACCGCGGCAGACTCATCATCCACGGCGACAACGGGCGCAGATGCAGTCACGACGGGGGCAGGCTCGGGCTCAAACGTCGGCTCCTCGCCTTCCTCGTAATCGAGCGTGCAGGACTCGGGAAGCATTCCGAGCGCACGGATGGCATCCGAACCAAAGCGGATGTTGCCGGCGGCATTGCGATAGAGCCTGGGCTCGGGCTCGGCCGCGACAGGCTGCTCCGCCGGCTCGGCAGTGGGAACCTCGTCATTGAACTCTTCGGCCTGGACAGCCTGATTCTGATCCTCGGGCACGATGGCGCCAATCAGCGTCTCGTCGGCAGACGCACCCTCAAAGCCCTCGATCTGCTCGTCGAAAGCCTCGCCCTGTTCGGGCTCGGTCTGAGCGTCGGGAGCAATCGGCTGACCGAACTCGTCCTCGGCGTAGGTAGGCTCTTCATACTCGATGGTGTTGCCGTAGTCGTTTTGCTGTTGGGCCGCGGCATACTCCGCTGCTGCGCGCGCCATCTCCTCGGCACGACGCTTCTGCTCCCCAAAATAGGTATCGAACGGAACATCGTCGGGAAACTCGTTTTCGCCCTGGAAGGGAGCAACGTTGTCCATAACGCCGAGCATAGCGGCGACAGAAGACTTGTTGCACACTGCGCCGGACGTATAGGGAAGCACAAAACGGTTAGAAATGATGTTTGCCGCGTTGGCGAGCGCAACGAGGGAAGCGAGGATCGCGACAATCCACAGCAGAACCTTGAGCGCGCCGGGGAGCGGCAGGATACGCAAGATGGCAACGGCAGCAGGGGCAACCGTGGCAACGGGCAACAGCTTGGCGATGAGCGCACGATACGAAGCATAGGGCTCGCGGGCGAGCAGCTCAGCACGGGGAGAGTCGTAGTGTGCGACAACGACCACCGGGCGGTTGCGCGGAGACGCGAGCGGGCCCGAGGCCTTGTGGTAGGCGATGACATTTTGGCTCACGCCCGTCTTGCCCAGGCGCGAAACCACGGGGTGGCCCGTGCGCTCGAGCACGTAAAGAACGGCGCCGACAATGGCCAGCAAGGTGCCGACCAAGCCGATACCGCCGCCGATGCCCATCAACAGGGCGCCGGCAAACGCAAGAATACCGGTAACGGCAAATGCCAACCTGCTGGGCGCCGGGGCATTGAACTCCTGAACCTCGGGATCAAAGCCGTGGTTGCGGAAGATCTGAGCGATATCCTCGGCAGCCAAGCGCTCTTCTTCGCTGCATGCCGGCGTGATGCCGGTGTTCTGCAGCAGGTGGTTAATATAGTTCTGGGTGTTCGCCATGTGCGCTCCACATCCATAATCCGACAAATAGGCCCAATGCATGCACATTAGAACCGTATATAGTCGAAAGTATACCCCGAGCGAGCGCAAACGACCGAATTCGGGCCATCTTAACGCCCCGAGCGGACAAGGATATAGCCTAATCTCCATATCGGACTAAAATCATGGCAGCAAACCACCTTCTCATGCGAGGACTCTATGACGGCAAGCGACGCGACCGCGACAATAAAAAAGGGGAATTCGGAGCCCAGTTTCGATAAAACGGCTCAGCGCATCCTCAATCTTTTCTTTGTGCTCAACAGCTCCCCCGAACCGCTGACGACCGAGCAGATCGTCTTGGATTCTGACCTGGGATATGGCTCGGGCAATATCGACTCGGATAAGCGCAAGTTTCGGCGCGATCGTGACAAACTGCTCGAACGCGGCATCTTAATCAAGGAGGTTCGCCCCGCCGGCGCGCAGGAGACCGAGGAAAGCTCATGGACAATCGACCGCGAGCACACGTTTGCGGCAGGCGGCCTCATCACCGCAGACGACGCCGATATCCTGCTCAACGCTATCGACCAGACAATAGCGGCCGGCTCATCCACTTTTGCCGCGCCGCTTGCCGATATTCGTTCCAAGATTGCCTACCTCACCGGCAGGACGACGGCGGACGAAGCACCGATCCGCCGCTCTCCCACCGTCGATGCGGTATGGAGCGCCTTTGCCGAGCGATGCGCGCTGCGATTTTTATATCAGAACGGACGCGGTGAGCAGAAAGAGCGTACCGTCTGCGTCTACGGCATGTTCGAGCGCGAGGGCGTTGCGTACTTCTGCGGCCTCGACAATGCCACCGACGACATCAGGACATTCCGCTGCGACCGTATCGTTCGCGCTTGGCGTCCTTCGAAGGCCTACGCCATCCCTGCAGACTTCAATCTCAGCGACTACCTGTTCTTTGAATTCGATTTTGCCGACCGCCCGCCCGTTGCGGCTACGTTCTCGTTCGCCCCGCAGACGCAGATCGATATGATCAACGGCCTCACGCGCGGGCGAGGTGAGTTCGCACACACCGATTCGGGATGGACTTGGACCGTTGACGTGCGCGATCTTGAAGCCGCCGCCTCATTTTGCATGGCCCACGCCATGGACGGCATGAGGCCCATGGCCCCCAAATCGCTCAAGCAGGCGTGGAACCACCTCATCGAAAGGACGGTGCACGAGCATGCCCGTGCGTAAACTCACCAGCGAGCAGAGGCTCTCGCGCGCCATCGACATCATGGAGGCCCTCTACGCCGCCGGCGAGAGCGGCATGACACGAACCGAGATTTGCAGTCGCTTTGACATCACGGGGGCGTCGCTCGACGAGATTCTCGAGATCGTCTCGACGCTCGCGGACCGAGAATCGGGTGCGCGTATCATCTGCGAATGCCACGGCGAGCGCGTGGTCCTCACCGGTGACGCCGGGCGTGTACTACCGCTGCGCCTGAGTGCCGCCGAGGGCGCTGTGCTCAACCACGAACTTGAATCGTTGGGGATCGAGCCCCAGGCGGCGGCTCGAATTCGACATGCTCTTCTACCCGAAGAGCTCGGCTATAACCAGCACGTCTTTGACACCGTCAACCACGGGTCGCACTGGCAGCAGCTGAGCTGCGCCATTCAGGACGGCGTTCGCTGTCGTATCTCGTATCGCTCGATGGACGATGCACGGCCACGCGAGCGTCTGGTCGACCCCTTGCGCATTACGGCAAACGGCGACCAAACATATCTGATTGCCTGGGACATCGCGGTCGATGAGCAGCGCACCTATCGCATGGATAAAATCGAGGGACTCGCCTTGACGGAAGACTCCGTCGTGCCTCACGCACCGGACGTTGCATCCCTCCACGATTCCCTTGCCCGGACGCAGCGTAGCGCAAAGCTCTTGATGCCATTCGATATGGCGGAGCATCTGGACTGGGCCGGCATCACCCTAATCGAGCGCAGCGGGACAGACATGGCAACGGTAACCGTACATTACGGCTCCGAGCGTTGGCTGCTGAGCCAGATAATCGCAGCGGGCGGAGCCATCCGCATCTTGGATGACCCCGCCCTGTCAAAGCGTCTGTGCGATATGGCAAAAGCCCTCGTCTGTCCGCTTTAGCGCCGCCGCTCGTGGCGTGCACGCCACAGCTGTAGATAGTGCCCGATCTGCGCCGATTCGATGCGCTGGTAGGAGCTCGTGGGCAGCGACGTTAAGAACTTCTTGCCATAGCCCTTCGTCACCAGGCGAGGATCCGCCAAGATCAGCACACCGCTATCGGTCGACGAGCGAATCAAACGCCCCGCGGCCTGCTTAACCTCGAGCACCGCCTCGGGCAGCGAATAGCGCGCCCATGCGCGGTCTTCGCGCAGGTTGCGCTCGCACGAGAGCGGGTCCGTGGGGCTCGAGAACGGCAACTTGGGAATGATGACGCAGCGCAGCGTCTCGCCGCTGGCGTCGAATCCCTCCCAGAAGGCCTTAAGCGCAAAAAGCGACGAGGTCGGTTCGTTGATAAACCGGTCGCGCAGGCGACGAGGAGATGAGTTGCGCTGCTGGCAGTTGAGCTCCAGACCCGCACGGGCCATCTTGGGCTCAACGCGGGCGTATAGGTCCTCCATGTCGCGCCGGTTGGTGAACAACGTGAGCACCGATCCGCCCATGGCAAGATGGGCGTCGACCAGTACGCGCTCGAGCGCCGTAAGATAGCTCTCACGATCGCGCGGATCGGGGATATCGCCCGCAACGACTACAGCCATGTTCGAATCGAAGTCGTAGCTCGAATCCAAGTGCAGCGATGACGACGTTGAAGCACCGATGCGATCAAGGCCGACCGCATGGTTAAAGTGTTCAAAGCTTTTGGACACCGTCATAGTCGCCGAGGCAAAGATAGCCGTGTGAACCTCGGGCAGCCACTCGGTTGCCAAGGCCTCGCCAATGTCGATGCGCTCTGCGGTCATTGACTCTCCGCCGGCACGCAGCCTGCGATTGACCTGCAGCGAATACACGTAGTGTTCATCGGTACCATCAATGATGAGTTTTAGGTTCTCGGCCAGCTCGTGCAGGCGGCGCGAGATATCACCCAGGTCGACAACAACCTCTGGCTTGTCGGCGGCGACGGCTTGCACTAGCGCGTCGACGCTCTTGTCAGCTTGTTCCAATGCGTCGATGCCAGTGTAGGCCGACGGTAAGAAATCATGCCAGTCGTCAGATTCGCGCAACTCGGGGCCAATCCATAGATTGGCATTGTCATAGCCCCCACGGGCACGGCGACCGAGCTCGCGAACGCCATCGAACACGCCGGCGATCGCCATGCTCGCGCGCGCAACCGTCGACGTCGCCTTGGCGGTAAGGCCCAGATAGAGCGTAGAGCCCTCGGAGGTTGCCAAATCACGGGAAACCTGGCTTAGCGCGCCGGTGCTCGAGCCACCCAGACGCTCGAACAGGACGCGTGATTCGTCCGCCGACACCACACGCGCCCACTGACGGCGCGCCTCGCGCTCGATGGAATGGGCCTCGTCGATTACCCAATGACGAATCGGCGGCAAAATCCTGCCCTCGGCCGCGACGTTGCGGAACAGCAGGGAATGGTTGGTGACCACCACATCGGCATGCGCCGCACGACGGCGAGCGCCGTGGACCAAACATTTATCAGGGAAAAACGGGCAGAGGCGACGAGCACACTCGCGCGAGGCCGTCGTAAAGTCGGGGCGGTTGACGCTGCGCCACCGAATGCCGAGCGAGTCGAGGTCGCCATCGGCTGATTGGCAGACGTACGCCATAATGACCGCGACCGCCGTGAGCGTGTCCGCCGGATCGCGCTTGGTGGTAATCTCGACCTGGCCGCGGCTCATGCGCTCAAGCTTGCGCAGGCACGGATAGTGGTCATACCCCTTGAGAGCGCAAAATGACAGACCGCCGTCCAGTTGCTCGGCAAGTTTTGGCAGCTCATGGTACATGAGCTGGTCGGCAAGATTATTCGATTTGGTCGCAATACCAACCGTGATGTTGTTACGGCGTGCTGCCTCGGCAAAAGGTACCAGATAGGCCATCGATTTGCCGACGCCTGTGCCTGCCTCAATTACTCGATGAGTGCCCGTGACCAGCGCATCGCGGACCTCGAGCGCCATCGCGATCTGCTCATCACGCGGCTCGTAGGTGGGATACATGCGATTGACTAGGCCACCTGGCGCATAGTCTGCCTCAATCTCCTCACGACTCGGCATCTTGAGAACCGGCAGTTCATCGGCGTCCACCCGATCGTCGGCGCGATCGGCCTTGAGAACGTCAGCACGAGCGGCGCTGAGAGAGAAGATGGAACCAGGGTTCTGCCCTGCCAAGAATGAGAAGATAGGACGATAGGACCAAGGCACGTCCGGATGCATGTCGGCTAGGCGCGCCATGAGGCCCTGGGGCAAGTCGGTGAGCGCCACGAGCAACACGCGCCATACGCCACACAGGGCGTCGACGTCGGCATTGGCACGGTGTGATACCGAGTCGCAGCCAAACAGATCGGCCATAAAAGACAGCTTGTGCGAGGCCAGGCGCGGAAGCGCGATGCGCGACAGCGCCAGCGAATCGATCCAAATATCGCTCACGTTGACGCCGCCTTTGACCGACTCGATAAACGAGCGGTCGAAGGTGGCGTTATGTGCGATCACCGGGCAGCCGCCGACAAAATCGGCGAGAGCGGCGACAGCCTCAACGGCCGACGGGGCATCTGCCACATCGGCGTTTGTAATGCTCGTGAGCTCGGTAATCTCGGCGGGAATCAGCTGCTTGGGATGCACGAAGGTATCGAAGCGATCGACAACCTCGCGGCCCGAAAGGCGAGCCGCCGATATCTCGATAAGCTCGTTGTCCTGCACCGAAAGACCCGTGGTCTCGGTATCGAGGACAATCACATCTTCCTCGATGAGACCAAACGCTTGGGTTTTGGCGCGCTCGGCAAGCGTGGCATAGGAATCGATGACAAACTGCGGCGTTCCCGACGAAACAGCGTCCTCGATTAGCATGCAACGCCCGCTCGACGAAGTCCCATGCGAATCAGGCTGTCACAGACCTGCGGGAACGTCATGTCATCGGTGTGGCGAATCTCATCCGGATACAGCGACGTATCGGTCATGCCGGGAATGGTATTGGTCTCGAGGATGACGGGGCCGTCCTCGCTCACGATAAAATCGCTGCGCGAGATACCCAGGCAGCCGAGTGCCTTATGGGCAGCACAGGCAAGCTCCTGGGCACGAGCGTAGTTCTCGGGCGAAATCTGCGCCGGAATGCGATGGATGTCCGTAGGGTCGACATACTTCACGTCCAGATCGTAGAACTCGCAGTCCTCGGGCTTACGGATCTCGACAATCGGCAGGGCGCGCACGTCATCCTCGCCGTATACGCCGACGGTGATCTCGGTACCCTCGATACACTTCTCGACCAGCACTTTGTCGCCAAACTCAAACGCCTTGGCGATAGCCGCAGACAGCTCGGAGGGCTCGTGGACCAGGGAAATGCCATAGCTGGAACCGTTGACGGCCGGTTTCACAAAGCAACGCTCGCCACAGACCTCGACAACGTGATCGATATCGACTTCATCGCCCACTTCGAGCGCAAGGCCGGGGGCAATGGGAATGCCCGCCTTGGCGTACAGGAGCTTCGAGACCTCCTTGTCGGCACCGCAGGCGCTGGCAAGTACGCCCGAGGCCGTGTAGGGGATACCCAGGGTCTCCATGGCACCCTGCATGGCGCCATCCTCACCGCCGGCGCCGTGCATGGCGATAAATGCCACATCGAATCCGCCGGTCGCCATGGTTACCATAAAGTCATCAGCGGCCGTGTCAAGCAGCTCCACCGAGGTGTAGCCGGCTTCCTTCAGTGCCACCACAACGTTCTTTCCCGAATCGAGCGAGATCTCGCGCTCGGCGGAATGACCGCCCGCCAAGACCGCTACGTGCATGTTCTCTAGGCTTTTACCCGGCATGGGCAGACTCCTCCTCTATAATTTCTGCAGCTGATACCATATTGTAGCGATACCCTCTACGTTTCCCCAAAATCGAAAGGCTTCCATGAATCCCAGGACTAAATCTCAGGACATTCGCGACTTGAGCCAAAACGATATTCGCGAGCTCGTGGCCGAACTTGGCCAGCCCGCCTTCCGCGCGAAGCAGCTCATCGAATGGGTCTTTGAGAAGAACGTTTGTTCGTTTGACGATATGACCAACCTTCCCATGGCTTTCCGCGAGCAGCTTAAAGAGGCTTTTGCCTTTGATACGCCGACTGAACTCACCAAGCAGGTTTCCAAAGATGGCTCGCGCAAGTATCTGCTCGAGTACCACGATGGCATTTCCGTCGAGACTGTCGGCATGCCCCGTCGTAACAAGCTTTCCGTCTGCGTTTCCACCCAGGCAGGCTGCGGCATGGGCTGCGCCTTTTGCGCTACCGGTCTCAACGGCCTCAAGCGCTCTCTGACCGCTCAAGAGATCGTCGACCAGGTGCTTCATGTATCCAACGACTTTGGCGAGCGTGCCACAAGTGTTGTCTTCATGGGCCAGGGCGAGCCGTTTGCCAACTACGACGAGGTTCTCAAGGCACTGCGTATCCTCAACGACCCCGATGGCATCGGTATCGGCGCTCGTCACCTCACCGTCTCTACCAGCGGCGTTATTCCCGGTATTCGCAAATTTGCCGATATCCCCGAGCAGTTCACTCTTGCCGTTTCCCTGCATTCCGCCATCCAGTCGACGCGCAATAAGCTCATGCCCGGTGTTAAGAAGTACACGCTGCTTCGCCTTCACGAAGCGCTTCAGCTCTACACCGAGAAGACTGGCCGCCGCCCGACCTATGAGTATGCCATGATCGAAGGCGTCAACGACACGAATCCCGAGATGCAGGCACTCTGCGACTTCTGCGAGGGAACGCTGTGCCACGTTAACCTGATTCAACTTAACGACATCGAGGGCAGCCCGCTCAAGCCGTCGCCGATTCATAAGGTTGAGGATCTTCAGCGTCGTCTTGAGTCCCGTGGCATCGAGACCACGATTCGTAACTCCCGTGGTAACGATATTGACGCCGCTTGCGGACAGCTGAAACAGCGCTTCAAAGTTCAGAAGAACGCATAGGGGAGTCGCACTCCAAAACGTTTCATGTGAAACATCGAACGGCCCCGGTTGCAGGATATGCAACCGGGGCCGTTTCATTTATTGACCTCAATTTTGAATCAGTTGCTTCCTGTCCCATTTTTTACGGCCAAAATAAGGGGCCCTTGTCTCATGAATCAGACAAGGGCCCCTTAGAATATGCTGAGTAATTGTTAGGTACCTAATAGCCTACATTTTCCCATTGGTTGCTAACCCAACCTTGATTAATCTTGGGATTCTTCGTTACCTGAGCAGTACGCATGGCAACATCTTCTGTCATAACATCCATTTTCTTCTTGGATGTATCAACGATATCTTGCGCGCCACGAAGCAAACGACCTCGAAGCTCATCGTCTGTCGCGATCTTATAGCCAGCAAAGGCACCAGCCGCGACAGTCGTCACCAATGCAATCGCAGTAAAAACCTTATTCCTCATCTTGGCCTCCTTGATCAAACTGAATCATTTCAGCAAGAATACGAGAGAGCTCTTCCTCGTCTTTAAACTCAATCTCAATCTTATTCTTTCCACGCGAGCTCTTAACACGCACGTTGGTATTAAATACCTGACGGAGTACACGCGCAGCCTTTTTAAAAGACTGAGGCGTTGCAGGCCGCGGCGTCTTAGGTGTCTCTCTGGCAGAAAACAATGGAGCAAGATTTTCTGTCGCTCTTACGGAAAGGCCCTCCGCAACAACCTTCTCTGCAAGTCGAATTCGAGCATCCTCATAGGGAACTGCAAGAATCGCACGTGCGTGACCAGCAGTAAGTTTACCCTCAAAAATCATCTGCTGAACTACTTCGGGGAGATCGAGAAGGCGCAGCGAGTTTGTAATTGCAGAGCGTGACTTGCTTACGGCCTTCGACAATGCCTCCTGGGTCATACCGCTAGCATCGATGAGCTGGCGATAGCCCTTAGCCTCTTCGACGGGATTCAGATCAGAACGCTGAAGGTTTTCGATAAGAGCAAGAGCCAGCATCTCTTCATCATTAACATCTTTAATGATGACAGGCAGTTCCTCAAGACCAGCAAGCTTTGACGCCTGGTAACGACGCTCACCAGCGATGATCTCATAGCCGTTTCCATGCTTGCGAACCAAGAGCGGCTGCAAAACGCCATGTTCTTGGATTGACTCGCTCAACTCGCGAAGTTCAGTTTCATTAAAGTGAATTCGCGGTTGATTAGGGTTGGGAACGATATCCTCAATAGGTAGTTTTGTTTCAGATGCGGCATTTGAAGCAGATGCAGCAGAACCACCGGTCTCATACTCAGCCTCTGAGACCAAAGCATTGAGTCCGCGTCCCAATCCACCACGTTTCTTTGCACTAGGCACGCTTGATCACCTCTTTTGCAAGGTTCATATACGCTTTTGCACCCTTGTTTTGAGGTGCATAGGTAATTACCGGTTCTCCAAAAGACGGAGCTTCAGAGATTTTAACCGTACGGGGAATCAGTGTCTTAAACGCCTTATCACCAAAGTACGATTGAACTTCCTCAACAACCTGATTCGACAAAGAAGTACGTGAGTCATACATGGTCATAAGCACGCCATAGGTGTCTAAGCCCTTGTTCAGACGTGATTTGACCATCTTCATTGACTCAAGCAGCTTCGTAACGCCCTCGAGTGCGTAATACTCACACTGGATTGGAATCAAAACGCTATCTGCTGCGGTCAAGGCATTGATAGTAAGCAGGCCGAGCGAAGGAGGACAGTCAATGAAAATAAAATCGAACTCGTCCTGAATCGGCTCAAGCAAATCTTTGAGGCGGGTTTCACGAGCAATTGCGCTTACGAGCTCAATTTCGGCACCTGCAAGCTGAATCGTAGCTGGAATTACGAATACCTTTTTGCAATTTGTATCAAGAATAAGCGATTCTGCCGGCACATCATTCAACAATGCATCATAGATGCAGTGATCAAGGTCTTCTTTTTCAATTCCAAATCCACTGGTGCTGTTTCCCTGCGGATCAAAATCGACAATCAGTGTCTTACGACCCTGCTCACCCAGTGCTGCTGCAAGGTTTACAGCCGTCGTTGACTTACCGACGCCGCCTTTTTGATTGATGATTGCAATGATACGCGTGTCTTTTGCGCTCTTAGAACGCTTAACGTCGCGAAATCCCACGGTCCCTCCTGGTGTGTATTAAAGCTGTCAAACGGAGGATGTTTCACGTGAAACATTCCGATTCGATATCAACCGCCATGTTTCACGTGAAACACTGCAAGTTGTTAGTATCCATTATGTTTCACGTGAAACATCTAGGCAAGCGGATTCTTCTTAGCCATGCCATTTGCACGAGGCAATGAAACGGATGCTGGATGACTCTTCTTGAGAACAATGAACTCCCTGTGGCCCAAGCCCTCAGGCAAATCGATTGCGTCATTAAGAAGCAAAGTGAAGCCGCAAATCTTAGCTGCCGACATGCCAGAAACTAGCTCCTCATCCGAAGGATTACCCTTGGTGATAACAAATAGACCTCCATCCTTGAGGAACGGAGCCGCATACTCAACAAGAATCGGTAGAGGGGCAAGTGCGCGGGCGGTTACGACAGAAAACTGCTTCTTATGGCTTCGAGCATATTCTTCAAGGCGATCATGAATCGCATGAGCATGTTTCAACCCAAGAGCGTGAACAAAAGAATTGACGGCATCAACCTTCTTACCAACAGAGTCAATATAAGTAGCTTTACGATGCGTGGTTATGGTTAAAGGAATACCTGGGAAGCCCGCACCTGTTCCCATATCGAGCAAAGCTCCCTCAGGAGCCTTATTGATATAGGGGAGCAACACAAGTGAGTCGAGGATATGAAGCACTGCAGCATCTTCTACGTTAAGAATACGTGTGAGATTGGTTGTCTTATTTGATTCCAGAACCAAATCCAAATGCTGAATACATTTCCTCAGCTCAACATCAGTTACGCTCAAGGAATACTCTTTGCAATAAGAAGTTAGACGACTCAACATCTTGTCAGCCTGCTGATCAGTAAGTACTAACAACGAAAGCTCCTTTCTGACAAAAATCAGTGTATCGAGAACTTTTGACAAAAAAAGGGGACGTGGAAACCACGTCCCCTTAGCATAAGCTCGAGCAGATTATCGAGCAACAATCACCACATGGCGATCAGGGTCAGAACCCTCAGAATGAGTATCGACGGCATCATTGCCACGAAGTGCAATGTGAACCAGTCGACGCTCATAGGCATTCATGGGCGGAAGCGAAACACTCTTATGAGTGCGGATGGCACGCTCGGCTGCAGACTGAGCCATGGAGGCAACCTTGTCCTGACGGCGGCTCTTGTATCCCTCGACGTCCACTACAACCGGATACCTAAAGCCAAGCTTGCGGCTCACTAGCAAAGAGAACATAACCTGAAGGGCATCAAGGGTGCGACCATGACGGCCAATGAGAACAGCAAGGTCGGGAGCCGTTACATCCAGAATCAGCTCACCCTCGTCGCCCTCATACTCATCGATAGGAGAGTTGGCGGCATCGAAGTGCGAAAGGATGGAACGCAGGATGGAAATCGCGACATCGGCAATGGTGTCGAGCTCCTCGTCGGTCAGCTCTTCACCGGCCTTGTAGCGCTGTGCAATCTCGGGATAATCGCCCGCGACCTGCGGGGCAACCTCCTCAAGCATATCCTCGATGATCTCTTCAGACATAACGTACTCCAAAAGTTAGGTACCTAAATAAGATTGATATCCCGCTACTTCTTCTTGTGCGGGCGCGGCTTCTTCTCGCGACGAGTGACCTCAACCTGCAGCGGCGCGTTCTTAAGGCGCTCCTCCTCATCGGCCTTCGCCTTGTCGATGACCTTCTGCGTCACAAAAATCTGCTGGATAACCTGCCAAGCAGACGAGACGTCGTAGTACAGCAGAACACCAACGGGAAGGCTCCAGCCCATCCAAAGCATCATGACCGTCATGACAACGGCCATCATACGCATGCTCTGAGCCTGCTGGCCGGTCTGGTTGCGCGACATATAGAGCTGCGGAATCAGGGTCAGGACAGCGAACAGGATCAGGCAGACCAGCGCAGGCAGCGCGACCATAAAGCCATCGGCAAAGGAGGCACTCGGCGTGGTGGTCAGGTCGGGCAGAATATTAAAGAACGAGAACGTGCCGTCGTTAAAGTAGTCCGGCAGGTTACGCAGCAGCGTAAATAGAGCGAACAGGACAGGCATCTGAATCAACAGCGGCAGACAACCAGCCATCGGGTTGAACTTGTTCTCGCTGTAGAACTTCTGCATTTCCTCGGCCTGACGCTGGGGATCGTCGGCATAGCGCTCCTGGATCTCGAGCATCTTGGGCTGCAGCACCTGCATGCGTGCCGTCGACTTAGTCGACTTGAGCATAAGCGGCGTCAGCAGCAGACGGATGATGACCACCAGGATGATGATGGACAGGCCCCAGTCGACCGCAAAGGTCTGGATGAGCTTGAGCAGCTCGAAAAGGATGTTAACGATCCAATCCCACATGTAAGTTTTCCTCCGATAGCGAGTGCCCGCTAGGGCACAGGGTCATAACCGCCGACGTGCAGGGGATTGCAGCGAGCGATGCGTCTCACGGCAAGCCAGCAGCCTCTCAAAACACCGTACTTCTCAATCGCCTGGACGGCGTATTGCGAGCACGTTGGGTAATAAATGCAGGCGTCAGGCAATAAGGGCGAAATAACCTGTTGATATATGCGAATAGGAGCGATGGCAACACGTCGCAAAACGTGATTGCTCATCGCTCCTCCCCGGCAACGCCGGCGCGTTTCATAAGCGAACGCAATGCATTGTCCATCTCCTGCGGCGAGGAAACCCTCGTCTTGGGAGTTGCGAACAAGATGATGTCATAACCCGCAACGGGAAATCCACAGCTGCGGGCGGCCTCGCGCATCACACGCTTAGAACGGTTGCGCACGACAGCACAACCGAGCCGTTTAGCACCAACGAAGGCGACCCTTCCGGAGTCGCCTTCGCCAACCGATTCACATATGGTCATTCGAATCAGAGGGTGATTGAAACGACGCCCCTGACTGAACACATGCTCGAAATCTTGCCGAGACTTAATAGTCTTCATGCGAGATGTGTGTATCGCTGCTAGACAGTGAGACGCTTGCGGCCCTTGGCGCGACGACGGGCGAGCACGGCACGACCACCCTTAGTGGCCATACGGGCACGGAAGCCATGGGTCTTGGCACGCTTACGCTTATTAGGCTGATACGTACGCTTCATCTTAAGTTCCTCCTGCTGCATTTCGAGTGTCCGCGGGGGCGCGGACGCAGATATAGACACGTGAGCTTGAAGATTGTAGGGAAATCAATGTTCAAATGTCAAGAAATCAAAGGTAAAAGGTTGCGCAGTTCACACGGTTCCCCCATAAGCCGAGCTCGATTTAGCGGTGCATGGCAACTTTTCACGATATTTCATCGAGTTTTCAACAGGTCATGTTGGCAATGTTGAGAACTTTTCGTCCGTTTTCCAAGGTTTTCAACAGGTTTTGAAAAGTTGTCGAAAGATGAGAAACATTGCACGGTGAGCTACTATTTGTTCGAAACCTTTTGAAAGATTGCGAGCGGCATGTCTGACGACTTTTACACCATGGTCGATTCCGGAGACCCGGCACCCGACAACGAGCACATCACCGGCGTGCGCGAAGAGCGTGAGGAAGGCGAGCAGACGACCACGCAGGCGCCAAAAGCCATGTACGCCGCGCGCATCGCCGTCTATGACGATATGCTGTCGACACCGCGTGTGATCGTCATTGATCCGCAAGATGTCCGCACGTATTTGGAAGAGACGACCAACACCGTCTACCAGTGCATGAAAGAACAAGGTGGCCATATCTCGCTCATGGTCATCCGCGAGATTGTCGAAAACTTTATCCACGCGCACTTTGCCGAGCCCATCATCTCGATTCTGGACGGCGGAGACACCATCCGCTTTGCTGATCAAGGACCCGGCATCGACGACAAGGAGCGTGCTTTCGACTTTGGCGTTACCAGCGCAAACAGCAAGATGAAGCGCTATATCCGTGGAACCGGAGCCGGGTTTCCCATGGTGCAGGAGTATTTGGAAAACGCCGGCGGGGCCGTGTCCATCGAGGACAACATGGGCAACGGCACCGTGGTTACGGTAAGCCTGGACCCTAAACGCGTGCAGGAAATCGAACGCGCCGGCGGGCGCGGTGCTGCCGTGCGGCCCGAGACGGAGCAGCCCGCATATCCCCTGCCGGGAGCTTTTGCGCAGCAGCCCATGGCAACGCAACAGATGCAGCCCCGCGTGGGACAGATGCAGCAGCCCGGAATGCTTCCTACACAAGAGTCCCAGGCGGCGTCGATGTCGATGCCGCCAAACGTGCCAGAGGCCATGCCGCTGGCGGATCAGGATGCAGCAGCAATGCAGCAGGCGACGGGGGCACCGGGTGGCCAGCAAATGGGATATCAGCCGTACCAACAGGGATATCCATATCAGCAGATGCCGCCACTGGGGTATGGCCAGCAGTTCCCACAGCAGTACCAGCAGGGATATCAGCAGCCGTACCAGCAGATGCCGCAGCAGCAGTACAACCCCTGGGCTCAGCAGATGACTCCGCAGCCTTATCAACAGTGGCCTCAAAGTTTTCAACAGCGAATGCCGCCGATGCAGAGTTCTCAACAATCAGCAGCTCAAATGATGTATCCTAATGCAGCAAATCAGTATGCGCAGCCACAGCCGGACGTGTTCGTAAGCGATCGCGGCAACGCCGCGCTGAGCTATCTGGCGCAAAATCAAGCGTGCGGTGCAACCGATCTGGCGAGGGCGTTTGGAAACTCGGCCCCCACTTGGTCACGCACGCTCAATGACTTGGCGCAGGCCGGCTTGGTCATCAAGCATGGCCAGAAATACCATCTGACCGAACTCGGCGCCGCTCGCGTGCGAGCTCAGAGCTAAAGAACGGGAGAGACAGTGGACGAGGAAGCAAGCATCATCCTGGGGGATGCCATCGCCTTTTGCCAGCGCGACGGCCGAGATGCACGCCTCATCAACATGCTGGGGCAATCGCGCGCCATAAGCCTAACCGAAGATACGCTCACGATCGAGGCCCCCTCGCGCTTTGCCATCGCGCAGCTCAAAAAGCATCAGCCGACCATTGAGGCCTATCTGGAAGAAATCGCCTTTGCACCGATTGCGCTCGATATCGTGGCACCGCAAGGCGCCGCGACGGAATCCGCCACGGCTCCCGCTGCTTCCCCGGCGGCGCCGGCCTCCGCAGGCGACGTGCCGACAATCGAGCACCAGCACAGCGATGTTTCCCGTGAAACCATGGCACCGTTGCCGACCGCGGCGGCGACGTCAACGAACGCACCCGTCACGCACATGCCTATCGCTCACGACGCAGCGGCGGGCGCGGATTCGGGCATTGCAATCAAGAACACGCTCTCGGCCGATGATTTTCGTCGCATGATGAACCAGATGAAGGGCGGAGCGCCGACTAAGTCCACGCAAGCTGCGACCCCCGCTTCACCCATGCCAGCACCGACCGTACCGGCCGAGCAGAATGCGGATGGAGCCCCGCTCGCCGCGAACTCAAAATTTACCTTTGAGAACTTTGTCTACGGCCCAGAGAACAGCCATGCCTATCGCTCGGCACTCAAGTTTGCCGCCCTCGCGGACGAACGCGGCACATGCACATCACTGTTCATCTACGGCAAATCGGGCCTGGGCAAGACGCACCTGCTGCTTGCCATCAAAAACGAGCTCGCCGAGAAGTCGCCCGAGATCAAGGTCAAGTATGCCAACTCCCAGGCATATCTGGACGACCTGATGACCGAGTTCGACCGCCAAAAGAAGAGCAACGCCCCTATCATGCAGGCATACCACGGCGTGGACGTGCTCATCATCGATGACATCCAAAACATCATCGGCAAGCGCGCGAGCGTGGACTACTTTTTCCAGCTCATGGACGAGTTCATCCGCAACAACAAGAAGGTCGTCATCGCGGCAGACCGCGCCCCCAAGGACCTGAGCATGGACGAGCGTCTGACCAGCCGCTTCAACGCCGGCATGCTCTGCTTGGTCGCAGAGCCCAGCTACGAGATGAAATACAAGATCTTGCAGCGCTATTACGAGAACACCATCGTCGCCGCTCCCGAGGCAGGCGACGACTCGCTGCTGGCGGCCTATGGGGGCGACGGCGGGCACCTGACCGACGAGCACTTTAAACACATGGCAGAGGTGTCGGGCACCAACATCCGCGAACTCGAGAGCTTCTGCGAGCGCTGCGCCGGCGAGGCGGGCGACCGCGAGCGCGAGGGCGGAGAGCTCACCTTTGACGATATCGACGCCATCGCCAGCCAGTACTTCGACACATCGGCCAAAAAGATCAACGTCCAGACGGTTCAGTCCGTCATCGAAGAGCAGTACGGCGTGACGCACGAGGAGCTCATCGGCCCGCGTCGCAACGCCAATATCGCCAAAGCACGCCACATTGCCATCTATCTGGCCATCGAGATGTGTGAGATGACGACCACGGCGGTGGGTGCCGAATTTGGCAACCGCAACCACTCGACCGTCAGCACGAGCTACAAAAAGGTCCAGAAGATGATCCAGGAAGACCGCACCGTCACCGAAGACCTCAAGTCGCTGCGCGATAAAATTACACTGCGCTCGTAGGGAAATAGAGACACCTGTTGAAAACTTGTCGAAACCACGGGCATAAGGTGTCTAAAACCCAACCCGCGGTGATGAAAAGTTTTGCGCAGGTTTTGAACGTGGAAAACCACCCCTGTTGCACACAGGTTGCTGTCGATTCTCTTTCTGGGTCTGACCTGCGTCTTTGGGAGTAATCAACAGTTTCGTCAGTGCTATTACTATTATTAAAATATTTATATCTATAGAAAGGTATTAAAAGATGAAGTTCACCGTCAGCCAGAGCTCGCTTACACAAGCCATCGGCGTCGTTATGAAGGGTGTCGCTTCGGCATCCACCCTTCCCATCCTGTCGGGCGTGCTCGTTAAGGCCCAAGACGGCATCTTGGAATTCCAGACCTCTAACTACACCATCTCGATCCGTCATCGCATCGCGGCGCATGTCGAAGAAGAGGGCGAGATGGTTATCCCCTGTAAGATGCTCTCCAATATCACCAAGACCCTCCCCGATGCCCCGGTCACCTTTGAGCTGTCCGAGCGCCAGGTGCTGATTGGTTGCGAGAAGAGCTCTTTTAGGCTGAACACGCTCGATGCCAATGACTTCCCCGAGTTTCCGGCCTATGCCATCGAGAGTGCCGTGGAGCTGCCGACCGATGTCTTGTCCGAGATGGTCGGCCGCGTGTGGCGCGTCACCTCGACCGACAAGGCCCGCCCCATCCTGGGCGGCGTGCACATGAAGGTCGAGAACAACACCGTACGCCTGGTGGCGACCGATTCCTTCCGCTTGGCCGTGTGCGATACGCAGGTCGAGACCTCGACCCTCGAGGGCTCCTTTGAGCTCAACGTTCCGGCCGACGCCTTTAACGACGCGCTGAACATCATGGCCAGCCAGGCGACCATCATGATCGGGGCTACCGACACCCAGGTCGTCTTCGAGGCCGGCAACACCACCTACGTGTCGCGCCGTATCGAGGGCGTGTACCCCAACTACAAGCAGCTCATCCCCGATTCGTGCGTGACGAGCGTCAAGATCGACGTCGCCGCCTTTAACGCCGCCCTCAAGCGCGTGGCCGTTATCGCGAGCGCCAACCCCGCCGTCAAGTTCGAGATCGATGTCGAGAACGGGCAGATGGGCCTGTCCTCCATTTCCAATGACCAGGACCTTGCGCAGGAGACGATCGATGTCGAGGCCGAGGGCGAGTCGGGTACCATCGCCTTCAACTACCATTACATCTTCGGCTGCCTCAATGCCCTGTCCAAGGAGAAGGAGATCACGCTGGAGCTCAAGAGCTACTCGCAGGCGGGCATCTTTAAGTCCTACGACAAGATCAACTACCTGTACCTGGTCATGCCGGTCCGCATCTAGCGCTGCGCCATGACCATGTTCGCCCGCGATCTTTCCGTCGTGCACTACCGCAGCTTCGATAGCTATCGCCTTGCCCTGGACGAGGGCGTGACGATACTTGCGGGACCCAACGCGGCGGGAAAGACCAATCTCATAGAGGCGCTGCAGCTGCTGACGAGCGGCGCCTCGTTTAGGCATCCGACCGCAGCCGAGCTCGTCCATGACGGCGTGGGCTCGTGCAAGGTCGAGCTGAGGATCGAGGGCGACGGCCGCGTGCTTGATATGGGATTGAGCGCGGAGGACGGTAAGCGCTCGTTTAGCCGCAACGGCAAGAGATGCTCTGCCGCCGGTGTGCGCGGGGTTCTGCCGAGCGTGCTGTTTTGCCCCGACCATCTGGACATGGTTAAGCGAGGCGCCAGTGTGCGCCGAGCCGCCCTCGATGACTTTGGCATGCAGCTGAGCGCACGCTATGCCGATCTTGCGAGCACCTATGGGCGCTGCGTGACCCAGCGTAACGCCTTGCTCAAGGAGACCTGGTGCTGCCGCGAGATGCTCGGCGCGTGGAACGATTCGATTGCCCGCGTGGGCTCGGCCCTGCTCGTGCACCGGTTGGCTCTGCTCGACCGGCTGGCGGGCCATGTGCACACTGCCTACGGGCAAGTGGCGTCAGGTGAGACCGCCAACGTGACCTATGCGTCCACGCTGGGGGATTTGCCCCAGGTCGATGATCGCGAAGAGCTGAAGGGCTGGGCGTACGAGCGCATGCTGGCTGCCCTTGATGAGCACGCCGACGAGGAAATTCGCCGCGGCGTGACGTTGGTGGGACCGCATCGCGACGAGATCGAGTTCACCGTGGCTGGTCGCTCCGCCCGTTCATTTGCCAGCCAAGGACAGCAGCGCACGCTGGTGCTGTCCTGGAAGGTGGCCGAGGTTGCCGTGGCTCGCGATGTCCTGGGCACCGCCCCACTGCTGCTTTTGGACGACGTGATGAGCGAGCTCGACGGCGAGCGTCGCGGCGCTTTCCTGCGGCTGATCGGCGATGATATCCAGACGGTCATAACTACGACCAACCTGGGGTACTTTACCGATGACCTGCTTGATCGAGCCAAGGTGGTGAGCATGGGTGAGACGTGCTAATTACGAGCGCGAGAGCGAAACGGTCGCCTTCAGCGGGTTTTTGAACGCAGAGCGCCAGCGCATCCTGGCGGCTGCGACGCCTAAGCGCCGTGCGCAGATGGAGGCCGCCGAGGAGTCGCGCACGGTCTATCGCGCATGGAACGCGGTGTGCTCGGGCACGCGCGAGGGACGGCATGTGACGGGACTGCGCTACCTGCCCGAGTCCAATGAGCTGTTGGTGTATCTCGACTCGCCCTCGTGGACGCAGGAAATGACGTTGTTGCGCGAGATCATCCGCGCGCGCATGGAGCGCGCCGGTGCGCATGTGGACGGCCTGGTGTTCAAAACCACCGCGCCCGGTCACACGCCGCCCGCCGCCAAGGAGCGCCTGCGCCCGGCGACGACCGAGCGCCCGCCGGCCCCGCACGCCGACCTAAGTGAGGCCGAGTGCACCGAGATCGAGCGCCAGGTGGCGCCCATCGAAGACCAAAAACTGCGCGAGGCCCTCGAGAATGCCATGAGAGCCAGTGCCGAGTGGGCCAAGGGCGTGCAAAGCAAAAAAGAGCCTTAAATCGCATCTGGTGGCCTTGTAGAGCCAAATACCCTCGTTCCCGAGGGTATTTTTTTACGATAAACTAGTAAGGCTGTACACATTTTCTTGACTGAAGGAGGACGTGTGGCAAACGAAAACGATTACGATGGCGGCGAGATTAAGATTCTCGAAGGTCTCGAGGCCGTTCGTAAGCGCCCGGGCATGTATATCGGCTCGACGAGCGCCAGCGGTCTGCATCACCTGGTGTGGGAGATCGTTGACAACTCCGTCGACGAGGCCATGGCCGGTTTCTGCACCGAGATCCAGGTGACGGTCCACGCCGACAACTCCATCACGGTCGTCGACAACGGGCGCGGCATCCCCGTCGACGAGCACC
Organism: uncultured Collinsella sp.; assembly: GCA_900552995.1. GTDB lineage: Bacteria > Actinomycetota > Coriobacteriia > Coriobacteriales > Coriobacteriaceae > Collinsella. The sequence continues at coordinate 5,015 of USBX01000004.1, read as the reverse complement.
CTGTTAAAAAGATCCCGACGCTCGAGGTCGTTATGACGATCCTGCACGCCGGCGGTAAGTTCGATAACTCGGCCTATAAGGTCTCGGGCGGCCTGCACGGCGTAGGCATCTCCGTCGTCAACGCACTGTCCAAGCGCGTGGTCGTTCAGGTTCGTCGCGATGGCAACACCTACGAGATGGAGTTCTCGCGCGGCAAGACCGTCAAGAAGATGGAGGTCGTGGGCACCTCGGATTCGACGGGCACCACCGTCACCTTCTGGCCCGACGACGAGATCTTCGAGACCTGCATCTACGATTTCGATACGCTGCACAACCGTCTGCAGGAGACGGCGTTCCTCAATAAGAACCTCAAGATCGTGCTGACCGACGAGCGCGAGGCGACTCCCCACGTGGAGGAGTTTTGCTACGAGGGCGGCATCATCGACTTCGTCAAGTTCCTTAACGAGGGCAAGGACGTCCCCGAGGCCTTTAAGGAGCCCATCTACATCGAGGGCAAATCGGACCCGGACGCTCCCGTGGCCAAGATGGGCGAGGTCGAGGTTTCCCTGCAGTGGAATAGCGGCTACGGCGAGAACGTCATGTCGTTTGCCAACGACATCTACACCCCCGAGGGCGGCATGCACCTTGAGGGCTTCCGCACCGCGCTCACCCGCGTGATCAACGACTACGCGCGCAAACAGAACCTGCTCAAGCAAAAAGACGCCAACCTGACCGGCGACGATGTGCGCGAGGGCCTTTCGGCCGTTATCTCGGTCAAGCTGCCCGATCCGCAGTTTGAGGGGCAGACCAAGGCCAAGCTCGGTAGCTCCTATATGCGCGCGCTCACGCTCAAGATCGTGACCGACGGCCTCGCCGATTACTTGGAGGAGCATCCCAAGCCCGCCCGCGAGATCGTCAAGAAGGCGCAACAGGCCTGCAAGGCGCGCAACGCCGCCCGCAAGGCGCGCGAGGCGACCCGCCGCAAGAGCCTGCTCGAGACGGCGTCCCTGCCCGGTAAGCTCGCTGACTGCTCAGTGCGCGATGCCGAGCTGACCGAGCTCTTCATCGTAGAGGGCGACTCGGCAGGCGGTTCGGCCAAGGACGGCCGTCGCCGAGACATCCAGGCGATTCTGCCCCTGCGCGGCAAGATTCTGAACGTCGAACGCGTTGGTGACCATCGCGCGTTCTCGAGTGACACCATCCAGTCGCTGATTACCGCGATCGGCTGCGGCGTCACGACGAGTGCCGGCGACGGCGGCGACTTTGATATCACCAAGGCGCGCTACCACAAGATCATCATCATGACCGATGCAGACGTCGACGGTGCGCATATCCGCATCCTGCTGCTGACGTTCTTCTACAAGTACATGCGTCCGCTGATCGATGCCGGCTACGTCTATGTTGCCTGCCCGCCCATCTTTGGCATTAAGGTGCGCAACAAGATCCACTACGTGTATCCCAACGGCCGCCAGCCCGAAGACGAGATCCTGCGCGACACCATCCAGAGTCTGGGCCTGAACCCCGACGACAACGACGAGGACGGCAAGGCCAAGGACGGCAAGATCACCAAGAAGCGCAAGGGCTATACCGTCCAGCGCTACAAGGGCCTGGGCGAGATGGACCCCAAGCAGCTTGCCTCGACGACGATGGATCCCAAGACCCGCATCCTGCAGCGCGTGTCGATCGAGGATGCCGTGGTGGCAGACCGCGCCGTGCGCGAGCTGATGGGTTCCGAGGTCGGCTATCGCCGCGAGTACATCGAGAAGCATGCACATGATGCACGCTTCTTAGACGCCTAGCTTTCCCAGGCACCCCATCTTGCCCTTCAGGATTTCGGGCGCCGCACGCAAGGCGCGCGCCCTCATCCTTCAGGGCAACCTGGGGCACCTAGAAAACCTAGGAGGGTTATCCGGTGTTCCCGGTAATTCGTCTCCGTGGTAGGGAACTAATGGACCACGCAAACCATGAGGAGGTAACGTGGCAGACGATATCAACAATAACGAGGGTATGGGCGAGGCCGGCGATGCCGGCATGCCCGACGATCTGAAGCGCCTGCTTGCCCGTGCTGAGCAGGGCGAGGACGGCGACCCGGACGCCTATAACCCCGATGCCGATGATGACGAGGAAGAGGACGACGACGGTGAGCTCGAGGAGAGCTTTGGCGAAGTCGATCGTGGCGCCTCGGCCGGCGAGGATATCAACGGCGGCCAGCTCCAGATTTCGGAGTTTGGCCGCGAGATGAAGCAGTCGTTTATCGAGTATTCGATGTCGGTCATCACGGCGCGCGCCCTGCCGGACGTGCGCGACGGCTTAAAGCCGGTGCACCGCCGCATCCTGTACGCGATGAACGAGAGCGGCATCTACCCCAACCGCCCACACAAGAAGTCGGCCTGGACGGTCGGCGAAGTTATCGGCAAGTACCATCCGCACGGTGACTCCGCGGTCTACGAGGCCATGGTCCGCCTGGCGCAGTGGTTCTCCATGCGCACGCCGCTCATCGACGGTCACGGCAACTTCGGTAACATCGACGGCGACGGCGCGGCGGCCATGCGTTACACCGAGAGCCGCCTGGCAAAGCCCGCTATGGAGCTGCTGCGTGACCTGCAGAAGGATACCGTCGACTGGCAGCCCAACTACGACGAATCGCTCGCCGAGCCCGTGGCACTGCCTGCGCGCTTCCCCAACCTGCTGGTCAACGGTAGCCAGGGCATCGCCGTCGGCATGGCCACCAACATCGCCCCGCACAACCTCACCGAGGCGATCGAGGCCACCTGTTACCTGATCGACAACCCCGACGCCACCGTCGACGAGCTCATGCAGATCATGCCCGGTCCGGACTTCCCCACCGGCGCCATCATCATGGGCAGCGCCGGCATTAAGCAGAGCTACGAGACCGGCCGCGGCTCCATTACCGTGCGCGCCAAGGCTCACGTGGAGTCCACCAAGACCGGCCGCAGCCGCCTGGTCTTTACCGAGATCCCCTACATGGTCAACAAGGGCACCCTGCAGGAGAAGATCGCCCAGCTCGTCAACGACAAGCGCATCGAGGGCATCTCGGATATGCGCGATGAGTCCAACCAGAAGGGTATCCGTCTGGTCATCGAGCTCAAGAAGGGCGTCATTCCGCAGGTCGTGCTCAACAACCTGTATAAGTACACCTCGCTGCAGACGACCTTCGGCGCCAACAACCTGGCGCTCGTCAACGGCGTTCCCAAATGCCTGAGCCTGCGCGAGATGCTGCAGCACTACATCGACCACCAGGTCGACGTCGTCACCCGCCGCACCCGCTTCGACCTTAAGAAGGCCCAGGCCCGCGCGCATATCCTCGAGGGCTACCTGATGGCCCTTGACCATATCGACGAGGTCATCAGCATCATCCGTTCCTCGCAGACCGACTCCGAGGCCAGCAGCCGCCTGATCGAGCGCTTTGGCTTTACGCCCGAGCAGACCACGGCCATCCTCGAGATGAAGCTGCGCCGCCTGACCGGCCTGGAGCGCGACAAGATCCAAGAAGAGTTGGACGGCCTGCGCCGCGCCATCGCCTACTACGAGGACCTGCTGGCGCACGAGGAGAAGATCCTGGGTGTCATTAAGGAAGAGATGCGCGAGATCTCCAAGAAGTTTGGCGATAAGCGCCGCACCGAGATCAGCCATGTCGAGAAGGACCTGGACGTCGAGGACCTCATTGCCGACGAGGACATGGTCGTGACCATCACCCACACCGGCTATGTCAAGCGCATCCCGGTGGCCGCCTACCGCGCCCAGAAGCGCGGCGGCAAGGGCGTGTCGGGCGTCAACCTCAAAGAGGACGACGTTATCGACGAGATGTTCATCGCGTCCACGCACGAGTACGTGCTGTTCTTCTCGAGCAAGGGCAAGGTCTATCGCCTGAAGGTGCACGAGCTGCCGGTGGGTACGCGCCAGGCGCGCGGTACCGCGATCGTCAACCTGCTGCCCTTCGAGGAGGGCGAGAAGATCGCGAGCGTCATCAGCTGCCGCGAGTTCCCTGCCGACGAGTATCTGATGTTTGCCACCAAGAGCGGCATGGTCAAAAAGACCGTGATGAGCGCATATGACCGCAGTCGTCGCGACGGCCTGATCGCTATCAACCTGCGTGACGACGACGCGCTGCTGAACGTGCGCCGCGTGCGCGAGGGCGACAAGATTATCCTGGCCACCACCGCGGGTAAGGCGATCATGTTCTCCGAGGAACAGGTGCGCGCCACCGGCCGCGATACCAGCGGCGTTCGCGGTATCGGTATGAAGGACGGCGTGAGCGTTCTGGGCATGGAAGTCACTAACGGCAACGGTGATCTGTTCGTCATCACTGAGCGCGGCTACGGTAAGCGCACGCCGGTCGCGGACTACCCGGAGCAGAATCGCGGCGGTCAGGGCGTCTACACCATCCAAATGACTGAGCGTAAGGGTAACCTTGCGGCCATGAAGACGGTGGGCCCGCAGCACGAGCTGTTCATCGTGACGGAGGGCGCGACGGTCATTCGCGTCAAGACCGACGAGATCAGCCAGACTGGCCGCGCTACCCAGGGCGTCAAGATGATGACCGTCGACGACAACGACCGCATCTGCGCCGTAGCCCGCATGACGGCCGCCAAGGAGAAGCCCGAAGGCGAAGGTGCAGAGGACGGCTCTGCCCCCGAAGAAACCCCTGTCGATCTAGGCGACGGCAACGACATGCCAGAAGATCTCCTAGACGAGTAAGATGCCCTAGCTGGTAAAAAATATCAGACCCCATATATCGGCGGTCGGCGCACTGCGCGCCGACCGCTTTTTTGACAATCTTGAACCTCGCGTCGGCCCCGGCTGCCCGGCGGCATGCGAAGTCGATCGCGAGTTCCGCACGAGCCGGAGAGCACTTAATGCGCTCTCCGTGCGAGCAGGACTGTCCGAGCAGGCGACTTCGCATGCCGCCGGGCAGCTGGGGCCGACACCCCTCAAAGATTTTCAAAAAAGTTGTTGACGCGCGCGTAACGACTCGTCTAATATATCCCTTGCGCGATGGACCTGTAGCTCAGTTG
>USBX01000003.1 GCA_900552995.1 uncultured Collinsella sp. | reverse complement strand
ATCTACACGAGCCTTATCGTCGGCAGCGTCAGATGTGTATAAGAGACAGTATTTGGACAGGATGCGCCCGCGCGAATAGCCGAGCGCCTTATACAGGCCGATGAGCGTGCGCTCCTCCTCGACCATACGCGTGGCGGTGGTAAGGCTGATGAGCACGGCGACGATAAAGAAGATGAATGGGAAAACCGTGGCGATGGCCTCGATCGAGGAACTATCGCTCTCCACGCTCGAGTAGCTTGCGATATTGCCGCGGTCCTGGATGTACCAGGTGCATTCGCCCAGATCGGAAAGCTCGGCGCGGGCATCGGCAAACTGCTGGTCGGCGGCGGCACGACGCTGGTCCAGGTCGACTTGAGCCTGTGCACGCTCGTCGCTGCCCTCGGCCATGCGGTTGATGTTGTCCTGCTCGATCCCAAAGACCATATTCGCCTGACGCTCAGCCGCGTCCAAACTCGCCGGCGTGTCGACCGTCAGCTCCTGAGCGCGCGCCTTCTCACGCTCCTCGCGGATCTTCTCGATATTGCCCTTGACCTCATTGATCTTTGCCGTGTAGGCATCCGAATAGGAGTTGAGGCTCTTGGCTCCCTCGACGATCACGTGGACCGCGGAGTAGGACGACGACGTCGCGGCATCCTCGCTCACGTAGAACTTGTAGTCCGCAGTCGAAGCAGCACGAAAGGCGTTGACGGTCGAGTCGGAGCTCACGTCGGTAGGATCGAGAACCTCGGCCGTGATGGTGTAGTCCCCATCGGCAAACTGGTCCTTGGCGCTTTGGTTCGACGAGCTCGCATCGTTGGCGGCAAAGCTCACCGTATCGCCGATTTTCTTGCCAGAAGCCTTCAAAAAACGTGAGGTCACTGCCACTTCGCCCGAAGTCTCGGGCAGCTCGCCGCGTACTAGCACCGGTTGGTCAATATTCTCTTTGGAGAGGCTCTGTACGACGACACGCTCGCGCGTCGTACCCACGGCGGTATAGGCGGTCTCGGTATAGATGCCCTCGGCCGTCTCGACGCCATCGACCTCTTGGATCGCAGCAAGATCGTCATCGGTCAGACCATAGGTCGACTGCACGTTGATGTCATAGACATTCTGCTGGTCAAAATAGGCGTCGACCGAATCACACAGGTCCTCGCAGCCCGCCTTAAGGCCGCACATCACGCTCACGCCAAGCGCGGTGATCACAACGATAGACAAGAAGCGTTTGAGGCTGCCGCGAATCGTGCGGTAGATGCCACGGCGAAAAACCGTCGGCACCATATCGTTTGAGCTTTGGGCGGTACGGTAGGTCGTAAAATCCTGCTCGCGCTCCGTGTTCTGCGCGTCGCGGCGTTGACTGTTTTGGCGGTCCTGATTCATGGGCGCTACCACTCGATCGTCTCGATAGGCACAGGATTTTGCTGGACCGTCTCGCTCTCCACGCGACCGTTCTTAAAGCGGATCAGGCGATCGGCCATGGGCGCCAGCGCAGAGTTGTGGGTGATGATGATGACCGTAATGCCTTGCTTGCGGCAAGTGTCCTGTAGCAGCTGCAAGATCTGCTTGCCAGTTTTGTAGTCGAGTGCACCCGTAGGCTCGTCGCACAAAAGCAGCTTGGGGTTCTTAGCCAGCGCGCGGGCGATGGATACGCGCTGCTGCTCGCCGCCCGAAAGCTGCGCCGGAAAGTTAGCGAGGCGGTCGCCCAGGCCAACCTGGCGAAGCGTTTGCTCGGCATCGAGCGAATCGGGGCAGATCTGCGCCGCGAGTTCGACGTTCTCAAGCGCCGTCAGGTTAGGGACCAGATTGTAGAACTGAAAGACAAAGCCGACGTCAGCGCGACGGTATTCCACAAGCTGAGCCTCGTTGGCAGAGCTCACGTCACGCCCGTCCACCGTCACGGTGCCAGAAGTTGCCGTGTCCATGCCGCCCAGAATGTTGAGGGCCGTGGTCTTGCCGGCGCCCGAAGCACCCAGAATGATGGCGAGCTCGCCGCGCTCGACCGTAAAGCTCGCGCCGTCGAGCGCGTGGATGCGGGCGTCGCCCTCGCCGTATGCCTTGATGACGTCTTTGAATTCGATATAGGCCATCGATTAATTCCCATCTGGTCGGATAACTCTTTAGTATTACCCATTTCCCACCTACCAAAAAGGGACAGGTTTATTTTGGCAGGTTTTATATGGGGAAACGAGGGCGCGGGCGGGCGCCAAGACTGTCCCAAGGCAACCATTTGACCCAAACCGCGCCCGCCGCTATGATGCCGCTGCGGAATGATTGTCTCCGTTGGGTGCGTCAGTAAAACTGTCGCGTCGCCCTAAACCGCCTTGTTGCTGATGACTTCTGCTGTTGCGTGATATCCCTTGGGCATCACGCCGCGGCAGGAGTCTTTTTTGTTTTGGAGGAGAAGTGTCGGAAAGCAGCGCATCGAGCAGAATTAAACGCCTGGTCAACACCTATAGTTGCCTCGTGCTTATGGGTGCCGTCGGAATCCCTATCGGCGTTATCGTTGGCGCCATCTGTGCCCTTTTTGGTCGTGTGCTCCTGGCAATTGGTGCCTTCCGTGACGAGCACATCGTACTGCTCCTTCCCTTCCTCGCCCTCATGGGCTTGGCCATCGTATTTGCCTACCGCACCTGGGGCAAAGGCACCGATCGGGGCATGAGCTTAGTATTCGACGTAGGTCACGGACGCGAGGACGCCATCTCCCCGCGTCTGGTGCCACTCATTATGCTGAGCACGTGGGCCACGCATCTCTTTGGCGGCAGCGCGGGACGCGAAGGCGTAGCCGTGCAGATCGGCGCAACCGTCTCGCATTGGATCGGCCGACGTCTACCTTTCCGAGAACCCGGCAACACGTTTTTGCTTATCGGCATGGCCGCCGGCTTTGCCGGACTCTTCCGAACGCCCCTCGCCGCCACGGTCTTTGCGGTCGAGGTGCTGGTCGCCGGACGCATGGAATACCGCGCGTTGTTTCCCGCGCTTACGGCTTCGCTTGCCGCAAGCATGACCTCCGGCGCCCTGGGGCTCGAGAAGTTTGAGGTCGCCATTACCGCCTCGTATGCGCTCGACCTCCCCGGTCTTGGACGGCTGGCGTTGTTGGGTATCGCGTTTGGTATGGTAGGTGGCGCTTTTGCCTGGTGCCTTGCCCATGCCAAGACTCTTGCAGCGCGGCTGCTCCCCAGCCCTTACATACGCGTTGCCGTTATGGGCCTTGCGCTGTCGGCGATTCTGTTCGTTCTGTGGCAGGGGCGATACTGCGGCCTTGGCACCAACCTGATATCGGCGGCGCTCAACGGTGACGGCAAGGTCACCATCATGCCTTGGGACTGGGCGCTCAAATTCACACTCACCATCGCCACGCTTGCCGCAGGATATCAAGGTGGTGAGGTGACGCCGTTGTTCTCCATCGGAACCAGCCTGGGTGTCGTGCTCGCCGGAATTCTCGGCATGCCCGTCGAGCCCTGCGCCGCGCTGGGATACGCCGCCGTCTTTGGCAGCGCCACCAACACGCTACTCGCGCCGATCCTCATTGGCTGCGAGGTCTTCGGTTTCGGTAATCTGCCGATGTTCTTCATCGTCTGCGTTGTGGCTTATCTGTTCAACATGGACAAATCGATCTACGCCCTGCAGGAGCACAGCCGCACCCGATAAACAGGGCGTTTGCCACCAAAAAACGCGCACGACAGGCCGGGCCCGCCGCGCGCGTCATCCTATACACGATTAGTTATTGTTGTTGGTCATCGAAGCCACTGCTGCCGCAAGATTGGAAATGGGCATTGTCTGCAGCCAGATGCGCCCCGGACCGGTGAGCACAGTGTTGAACACGCCTTCACCGCCAAACATGATGTTTTTGACGCCCTTGACCATCTGCGCGTCGATGCTCACCGTCTCCTCAAAGCCGGCCACGTTGCCGGTATCTACAATCATTTGCTGGCCAGCAGCAAGCTCGTACTCAACTAGGTCGCCGTCGATCTCGGCAAAGGCAATACCCGAGCCCGTGAGCTTTTGCATGATAAAACCCTCGCCGCCAAAGACGCCGGTCTTTGCCTTCTTGTTAAAGTGGATGCTCAGCTCAACACCACTTTCCGCGGCAAGGAACGAACGCTTCTGCAAAATCCAGCTCTTACCAGGGCCAATCTCGATCGGTATAATGCGGCCGGGGAAGCAAGAGCCAAACGCAATCATGCCATCGCCGTGCGCGGTCCAAATGTTTTGGAACAACGCCTCACCCGAAAAAGCCTTAGAGAACATCTTGCCTATGCCACCGCCCGAGGTGGACATCTCCATGTTGGGGGTCATCCAGACCATGGCACCGCTTTCGGTGATCATGGATTCGCCGTCGCTAAGGTTGCACGTAACAACCGGGAAAGCCCCTCCGCCGATCTCGTACTGCATGACCGTCTCCTTTCCTTCGGGAGCCGAACAACGATGTCCATATTTTAGCAGTTAGAGGTGCGTTTATTTGGGTCGGTGGCGTTCATGGCGCCGATCACCGCCAGCCTCCGCTGCCGTCTGCACAGATAAAACCTGCCAAAATAAACCTGTCCCTTTTTGGCAGGTCTTAGAGGCGGACGGTGAAGGTGATCTGGTTACCGTGGCCGCAGACAGAAGCGCTCCCGCCATGGGCTTCGGCGATGGCACGCACCACGGATAGGCCCACGCCCGAGCCGCCCGTCTTGGTGCTGCGCGACACGTCCGCACGATAGAAGCGGTCGAACAATCGGTCCAGGTCGCCTTCGGGCAGCTCGTCTACAGCGTTCGATACGACAAGCTCTGCCGAGCCTTTGCCCGCACCGCGCGAAACGGCGCGCAGACTCAACTCGATCACGCTGCCCTCGCTCGCATAGCGCGTGGCATTGTCCAGCAGCAACTCAACCACCTGCGTCACCGCCGCAGCATCGGCATGAGCGCGCACGCCGGTCGCGACCGACATCGACAGGCGCTTGCCGCGCGAGACCGCCACCGATTCAAACGGCGCGGCTGCCTTGTCAACTGCCTCCGAGAGATCGATCGACGCCATGGTAAAGCCCGCCGAGCCCTCGTCCATGCGCGCCAAAAATACCAGACGCTCCGTAAGTGCCGTCAGTCGCGCCACCTGCTCGTGAATGCTCTGCGTCCACTCACTCTCGCCGCTCTCAATCTCCTGTACCTCGTTGGCGGCATCGATCACAGCGAGCGGCGTCTTGATCTCGTGGCTTGCATCGGTAATAAATCGCTTTTGCTTGCTGTAGCTCTCGACCATCGGTCGAATCACGGCACCCGACGCGACCGTTACAATTGCCAGCACCGCCAGCCAGCCAATACAGCTGATTGCCACACTCGCGTTCAAAAACGAATGGAAACTTGCAAGCTCGCGCGAACAGTCCACGAACACATAGGTGATCTCGTCGTCCTGGACGTCGGTCGTATAACGATAATTGCCAGAGAAGCCCGAGGTCCAGCCCTTGGCATGCAGCCTTGCGGCAATACTGGCGGCACGCTTGGCGCCCACCGCGGCAATGCGGGCGGTATTGACATCGACCACCTGCCCTTCGACAAGCGTCACCGTAAAGTAGCGCGTGTCGAAGGGAGACTCCGCCGTCATGCCTTCAAAATGTCCCACGCGAGCGCCCACTCGATCGCCATCCGCAACCATGCCGGTGCTCGTATCCCCGCCATTGCCGGAATCGGTCCTGGACTCGTCTTCCCAATCGATGCTGCCCTTGCCTGCCAGGATATAGTCCAGACGCGCATCAGCCATTTTGCAGACATGCGAATAATTGACGATGTTGATGCCGGCGATGATGAGCGTGAGCACCACGGTCACGGCGCCCATGGCAACGAGGATAAACTTGCGACGCAGACGGCGGCCCAATGCGTCAACAGAATTAGCCCGCCCCTTACTACTCGAGGCGGCGTGAAACCACTCCGTCATGCGCTTGCACCACGCGCTCGCGCTCACGCTTATTCGCCTTCCTCGACAACCTCGAGCGAATAGCCCTGGTTGCGCGACGCGCGAATGGCAACGTTGGCACCAAGCGCCGTCAGCTTTTTGCGCAGGTACGAGATATAGACCCACACCACGTTGGCGCCTTCGGGCGCGTCCTCACCCCAAACCTCGAGCATCAGACGTTCAGTGGGCATGCGCGTGCCGGCGTTGCGCATAAAGAGTTCCATAAGCTGAAACTCGCGATTGGCCAGGTGCTCCTCGCCCAAAGGTCCCACAAGCGTGCAAGCCGCCGTGTCGAGGCGCACGTTACCCACGCTGAGCGTCGTGGCGTCAATTGCCGTCGCGGCACGCGTCATGGCACGAATACGCGCAAGCAGTTCCTTGGCGGCAAACGGCTTGGTCAGGTAATCGTTGGCACCGGCATCCAGGCCCTCGACCTTATCGGACACCTCGCTTTTTGCCGTGAGCATGATGATGGGCAGTCGCTTTCCGGCGGCGCGTGTACGCTTGAGCACCTCGATGCCGTCCATGCCGGGCATCATGATGTCCAGGATTGCGGCGTCGTAATCGTTGGTGAGTAGATTCTCGAGCGCCGTCAAGCCGTCGAGGGCGGTGTCGACCTCGTAGTCGCTATGTTGAAGAATCGCGGTGAGGGCGCGGGAGAGACCAGGTTCGTCCTCGGCAAGCATCAGCTTCATAGTTGCTCCTTTGGCGCATGGCTCTACAGGTTTCGATACTGCCGATGATAGCGTACCGTCAACCGCCTTAGCGCAGCCTTAGCTGCTCAACCTGCGCGTTTTTAAATACGCAGGATGTGGCTTAGCCAAACTTAAGGCGCACGTGTCGAGCGCTTTGACGCATGCCGGGCACGAAGGGACAGTGACTCATCCTTTCACGGCGCCCTAGTTATGCAAAGTGCTCGAGCGTTACTCCTCGTACGCGCCCTCAAGCCGAAGCAACCACTCCTTGCGATCAAGGCCGCCAGCATATCCGTTGAGCGATCCGTCGACCGCGACCACGCGATGGCACGGCACGATAATCGAAATGGGATTACGCGCAACCGCAGCCCCCACCGCACGAGGAGACACGACGGGTGCCTCATTTCCCGGCACACGATGTCGAGCCGCAACACGCTGAGCGATCTCGCCATACGTAGCGACTTCGCCACGCGGAATTGAAAGCAGCTCAAACCAAACCTCGCGCTGGAACGCCGTGCCGATCATATGCAACGGCGGCGTAAACCGAGGCTCCTGCCCCGCAAAATAAGCATTCAGCCAAGCCCAAGAACGCTCAAGCACCGAAGAAGCCGCGCCATTTGCCGGACTCACCGGCAACATGCCACCGGTACCGGAAACCGCGTCGGCGCCTTCAACATGTTCGGAGTCTTCCCGGAGAAGCGTGGAACCAAAGTGCTCCTGCCCCTCAAACCAAAGCCCCGTCAGACCGCGGCCATCAGCGGCAAGCAAGATTTCGCCCAAAGGCGAAGCAAATGTCGTCGTGACCACCAGCGGCTCCTTTCAAAACTCCGCAACATAATACCGCGAATTGTGCAGACAACCCCAATCGACCCCAAAGTCACCCAAGGCAGCAAGCGCGACAGCGCCGCAGCTGCCGCACGACCCCAAAGTCCCCGCAGGCAGCAGGCGCAACGCGCCACAGCTGCCGGCCGCGCCCCAAAGTCCCCCAAGGCGGCAGGCGCGAAGCGCCGGGGCCGCCGCCGGGACCAGGGCCTGCAACGGCCACGTGCCCCCACATCAGCCCAGCGGCCCCAACCAACAACGACCCCATCGCAGGCCGCTCGCAGCCGAGTCACCGCAGGCGGGGGCCGGGCTTGGTTTTCAGAACACTCCGCAGACCAGTGTGGCGCCTTGTCCGCGGCTCCGAAGGAGCAGGACAAGGCGCCACACATGGTCGAGGACGTTCTGAAAACCAAGCCCGGCCCCCGCCGGATAGGTCACACTACTCGCAGAGCAGCTTAGCGATCTGGACGGCGTTGGTTGCCGCGCCCTTACGGATTTGGTCGCCGCAGCACCAGAAGGTGATGCCGCGCGCGGCCTCAGGGTTCGAGATGTCGCGGCGCACGCGACCGACCCAGATCAGGTCCTGGTCGGACGTATCCATCGGCATGGGGAAGCGGTCGTGCGCATCCTCGGCGCTCATGTCGTCAACCAGCTTCACGCCGGGAGCGGCAGCCAGCGCGGCACGGGCCTCCTCGACCGTAATATCGCGCTCAAACTCGAGCGTAATGCTCTCGGAGTGCGAGCGCAGCACGGGCACGCGCACACAGGTGCAGTTCACGCGCAGCTCGGGCAGATGCATGATCTTGCGGCCCTCGTTTTGCAACTTCATCTCCTCGGAGGTAAAGCCCTCCTCCTTGACGCCGCCAATCTGCGGAATCAGGTTGCTCGCCAGCTGGGCGGCAAAAGCGTGCGGCTCGGGAATCTCCTCGCCACGACCTAGGGCGGCCAGCTGGGCCTCAAGCTCGGCCATACCGGGAGCACCAGCGCCCGAAGCCGCCTGGTACGTCGAAACGATCATGCGCTTCACGCCGGCGAGCTGATGCAGCGGCCAGGTGGGAACCAAGCCGATGATGGTCGCGCAGTTGGGGTTGGCGATAAGGCCGTGATGCCACTTGATGTCGTCGGCGTTGATCTCGGGCACGACCAGCGGCACCTCGGGATCCAGACGGAAGGCGTGGCTGTTGTCGACCACGACGGCGCCGCGCTTGACGGCCTCGGGCAGCAGTTCCTTGGCGATATCGTCGCCGGCGGCGCCGAGCACGATGTCGCAGCCCTCAAAGGCCTCGGGGCAAGCCTCCTCAATCACAACCTGCTCGCCGCGGAACTCGACGGTCTTGCCCGCAGAGCGCGCGCTCGCTAGCAGCTTGAGCTTGCCGACCGGAAACTCCTGCTCGTTGAGGCACTCGAGCATCTGGGTGCCCACGGCTCCCGTCGCGCCCAAAATAGCAACCGTGTACTGTTTCATGCTTCCCCCTTTAAAGGCTGTGGCTTTTGCCCGCACGCCGAGCAGGCCGATTATTGTTGCCAGTGTATACAAGAACGGGGCGGATACAAAACCCGCCCCGTCGAAACGAAACCGAAACGAAACGCCCCGCCATAGATTTTTGAGGCAAGTCCAAAAATCTACTGGGATAGCAGCTACTTGTGGAGCGCGACCAGAGCGGGATCGACCGGCGCGGGAGCCTCCAGATCGGAGACCTTCACAATGCCGTTCTCGTCGGAGAAGGCGCGGTAAATGGTCCGAATCGCCAGGTCGAAGTCCTTCTCCTCGACACCGATAATGATGTTGATCTCGTCACAGCTCTGCGAAATCATGCGCACGCTCACGCCGGCCTGGCCAAGCATGCCAAACAGATGGCCCGAGATACCCGCGCGGCCGCGCAGGTTACGGCCGACGGTCGCGATGAGCGCCAAGCCCTCGACAACCTCAATCTCGAGCGGCTCGACCTCCTGCTGAATGTCGCCCACAAGTGAGTACAGCGAATCGTGCACATCCTGCTCCTGCACCACGGCGCCAAAGCGGTCGACGCCGGTGGGCATATGCTCGACGGAGACGTCATAGCGTTCGAACACCGAAAGTGCACGGCGCATAAAGCCGACGCGGGGCTTGGTGCGGTCACGGGCAACGTTGATGGCGACAAAGCCGCGCTTGCCGGTCACGCCGGTAATGATGGGCTCCGCCTCGCCTTCATCAGCCGTCTCGCTAATGATGGTGCCGGGGTCCTGCGGCGCATTGGTGTTCTTGATGACCAGCGGAATGCCTGCCTCGCGCACGGGGAACACGGCCTCCTCGTGCAGGACGCTTGCACCCATGTACGAAAGCTCGCGCAGCTCCTCGTAGGTAACGCGCGCAATGGGCTGAGCCTCGGGAACAATACGCGGATCGGCAGAATAGAAGCCCGAAACGTCGGTCCAGTTCTCATACAGATCGGCGCCCAGGCACTTAGCCAAGATCGAGCCCGAGATATCGCCGCCGCCACGATCGAGCAGCTTGATCTGGCCCTCACGCGTCGCGCCGTAGAAACCGGGCATAACAAAGCCGCCCTGCTGACCGTACTCCTGCACCAACTCGGAGGTACGATTCATGCTGAGCGTACCGTCGTGATGGAACGCCACAACCGTCGCGGCGTCCAGGAACGGTAAGCCCAGGTACTCGGCCATCAGGCGGGCGGTAAAGTACTCGCCACGGCTCACAAGCTCCTCGGTGGAGTAGCCGCCCGAGCGGGCGCGCTCGGCAAAGGCCGCGAACTCCTCGCGGATGGGATAGGTGAGCTCCAGCTCGTCAGCGATATCAAAATAGCGCTGCCCAATGTCCTCGAGCAGCTCCTCGCACGACACGTGGTACTTAACGTGCGCGTTGACCAAGTAGAGCAGATCGGTCACCTTGGTGTCGCCCTTAAAGCGGCGACCGCAGGCAGAAACCACCACAAAACGGCGGGCCGGGTCGGCATCGACAATGGCCTTGATCTTCTTAAAGTGTTCGGCGTCGGCGACCGACGAGCCGCCAAACTTGGCAATTTTTATCATGGGCTGGAGGTTACCTTTCTAAAAGCCTCTGCAAACCTGTTTTGCGCGCTCTGATACCATGGTTTCACCGATTGGGACCAAGGCATCCGAGGAGCAGTGTTATATGGGAACTTATCATAGTACACGAGGACGCACTTTATCGTGCTCAAGTAAGGTGGCAATCCGTACCGGCATCGCTCCCGACGGGGGTTTGTTTGTCTCGGACGAGCTCGGCACCCAGCAGGTCGATATCAGCTCGCTTGCAGATAAATCGTACTTTGAAATCGCTCAAGATGTGTTGGGAATGTTACTGAATGATTACACAGCCGAAGAAATTTCGGCGTGTGTCGACGAGGCATACCGCGGCACGTTCGCGAGTGAAGAGGTTACGCCGCTTGTCAAACTCGACGCCGCACCGGGCGCCGACGCCCCTCAGACCTATGTGATGGAGCTCTTTGGCGGCCCCACGAGCGCCTTCAAGGACGTCGCACTGCAGATGCTCCCCCGCCTCATGGCCCGCACCTCTGCCAAGGACGGCGGCGCCGAGCGCATCATGATCGTCACCGCCACGTCGGGCGACACGGGCAAGGCCGCGCTCGCCGGTTTTGCCGACGCTCCGGGCACGGGCATCACCGTCTTTTATCCCGAGGGCAAGGTCAGCCGCGTCCAGAACCTGCAGATGTCCACGCAGGAGGGCGACAACGTCGCCGTCTGCGGCATCCGCGGCAACTTTGACGATGCCCAGAGCGCCGTCAAGCGCATCTTTGCAGATAAGGAGCTTGCCGAGCGCCTGGAGGCCGCCGGCACGGTGCTTTCGAGTGCCAACTCCATCAACGTCGGCCGCCTGGTGCCGCAGGTCGTCTACTACTTTGCCGCCTATGCGCAACTGCTGCGCGCCGGCGCTATCGAGGCTGGCGACGCCGTAGAGTTCTGCGTGCCCACCGGCAACTTTGGCGATATCTTGGCCGGCTACTACGCCAAGCGCATGGGTCTGCCCGTCGCCAAGCTCGTCGTGGCGAGCGACAAGAACAACGTGCTTGCCGACTTCCTGACCACCGGCGTTTACGACCGTAACCGCCCGTTCTTCACGACCATCTCGCCGTCGATGGACATCCTTATTAGCTCCAACCTGGAGCGCATGCTCTACTTCCTGTCCGACGGCGACTGCGAGCTCGTTGCCGGCCTTATGGAACAGCTGGCACAAACTGGTCGCTACGAGGTTCCCGCCGAACTGCTGGCCAAGATCCAGAGCGTGTTTGGCTGCGGCTGGGCCAGCGAGGACGAGGTTCGCGCCGCCATCAAGAGCTGCTGGGATGCGAACGGCTACGTGATCGACCCGCACACCGCTTGCGGCTATCACGTCTTCGAAAAGGTCGCTCCCGCCGAGGGCGCCAAGGCCCGCGTCCTGCTTTCGACCGCCAGCCCCTACAAGTTCCCGCGCGCCTGCTGCGACGCCTTGGGGCTCGACGTTCCCGAGGACGACTTTGAGGCCATGCGCGTGCTCGAGCAGGCCACCAACACAGTCGCCCCGGCCCAGCTCGCCGAGCTCGAATCCAAACCCGTCCGCTTCGAAGACGTCTGTGACGTCGATGAGATGGCAAACTACGTCGAGTCTGCAGCAAAACGAATGAGCACCAACTAGATCCCTTATTAAGCGCCGGCGAAAGCCGGCGCACCTTCTTTTATCAGATAACCCCCGGGATGATGACGAACGCGCACAGCGTGCCTGGCTGTTTAGTTCGTCGCGAGTTCCGCACGCAAAGGAAAGCACTTAACGTGCTTTCCGTCTTGCGCAGGACTGCCCGAGCAGCGAACTAAACAGCCAGGCACGCCAGGAGGACTCACATGATCAAGATCACCGTCCCAGCAACCAGCGCCAACTTGGGCATCGGCTACGACACCCTCGGCATGGCCGTCAGCCTTTACTCGCACTTCACCTTCGAGCGCGCCGACAAGCTCACCATCACGGGCTGCCCCGAGGAGTTCCAAAACGAGAGCAACCTAGTCTACGTGAGCTTTGTGGATGCACTGGCCGCATGGGGCGAGCCGGCCTTCCCCGTCGCCATCGACATTCAGACTGACGTTCCCGTCGCCCGTGGCCTGGGCTCCAGCTCCACCTGCGTTGTCGCCGGCATTATGGCCGCCGCCGCGCTGACAGGCCACACCGTCGACCGCGCTGAGCTCGTCCGCATTGCCACCGAGGTCGAGGGGCATCCCGATAACGTCGCCCCCGCCATCCTGGGCGGCGCCGTCTGCTCTTTTACGCCAACCGATTCGCTTCCCCAGTGCCTACGCTACGAGGTGAGCGATTGCTTGCGTTTTATTACCGTGATTCCGCCCTACGAGGTACACACGAGCGAGGCGCGCAAGGTCGTGCCGCAGGAGATTCCGCTCTCCATCGCCGTGTGGCAGATGGGCCGCATCGCCGGTATGACGCGCGGCTTGGAGACTGGTGACCTCGACCTGATTGCCGCCGCCAATGACGACCGCATCCAGGAACCCTATCGTCGCCGTCTGATTCCCGACTACAACGCCGTGCGCGACACCTGCCTTAACGGCGGCGCTAAGACCATCTGGATCAGTGGTTCGGGCTCGACTCTCATGGCTGTGACCGACGACACCATCGTGGCAAAGTTCCTGCAGGTCAAGCTGCGCGAGCAGTTCCCCAAATGCGATACGCATATTCTGACGTGCGACACCGAGGGCGCTCAAATCGAGTACCTGTAGTCGCCGTCCCGTATACCCGCCGGGGAGACCAGGGGCTTTGCCCCCAAATCGTCCTCGGACATGGCAGGACCCCCGCTGCGCACTTCGTGCGGCGGGGGTCCTGCCGTCCTGCGGAAAGATTTGGGGGCAAAGCCCCTGGCCTCCCCTACGTTAACTTCGCTGGCGGCGGCTACAGGAACCTACGCTCCGGAAAGTCGCCGGGCTATTATTTGGCTTCTATTTGATAAAGGCGCACTTCCCAGCATCTCATTCGCCCAATAGCTCTGTTTTAATTTCTAATTGATGATCGATGCGTGGCGTCATCTAATTATCTTCGCTACTCAAAACAGCCCCAAGTTTACGTACTAGCGTCTCAACAGTAATTCCGAGTGCATCCGCATAGACAAACTGCTCATAAATCCTAAGGCTGTGTTCCCCGGTCTCGACCTTTGAGATGAACGACTGAGGTACCCCCAGTTTCTTTGCGAGTTCAACCTGAGTGATACCTTGCTCCCGACGAATCTGGGAAAGGCATTTTCCGCATGTCCTGTTAGCATCAACGTTCATGCCGTTTACGCTATATTCCATTTTGATATATCCCAAACTGGGATATATTTATGTCACCAGCCATTCCGCTTATCAAAAATGCCCATCGCAGATTCATAGCTAGGAAGGAGCCTCGATAAACATGAATGACGAGATGAAGGAGCCCGACGGGGAAAAGGCGCTCAACGAGTCCGACGAGCGGAAGCCAGATTTCAAAGCCGAGCAGTTTTCTGATGGTGCTAGCGACACCCCCTCCTCTGAAATTCCGCCATCAAACGAAGATGACGGCGCACGCAAAAATGAAGAAAACGACTCACTTCTAACGCGGGCCATTCATTAATTAGGCAATAAAAAACGAGCGGCAATCGCAGCTGCCGTGGCAGTTGTCATCATCTTCAGTTTGCCCATGCTGTTTCCTCAATTGTTTTGTAGTCACAAACTATGGGCCAATGCAACCTGCACTAGCCCTCGTGTATGCAAAAGTTGCGGCAAAACCGAGGGAGAACCTCTCGGGCACGAATGGGAAGAAGCAACTTGTACGACACCGAAGACCTGCCAGCGTTGCGGCGAAACGAAAGGGGAGCCACTCGAACACCAACCGGGCTCGTGGACCAAAGAAGTCGACTACGTAGATGCCACTTCGAAGGAAATACGAGAATGCGAGAGATGCGGAGAGGTCGTTGACACCCGCAACGAGAATGAAATCACATCTTTTCTTGGCGACGGAAAGTTTTCAATTTCACCTGAAGGCTTTATTGATCGACTTAACGAGGAATTCTCCGATATCCCCAATTGCAGCAGCATGAATGCGGATTACGAACTAGATGATAGCGGCATGGGACTCGAACTTCAGATCAAAAACGGTTCAAAGATTGCCGGTATTGGAGGCTTCTTTTCGGACTCGAGTAACCCGGTGCTACTCAGCTATCTTGGATCCGAAAACTGCTTCAAAAACATAGTCATGTACTTCGAAAACTCCGACTATGCCGCGGCGACAGCATTGGCAACTATACAAGCAATCGATCCAACACTTTCGTTTTCAGACGCCAAGGAAGTTGGTGCTGCCTGCGTAGATACGCCAACTGTCAAAAATGGAATTACGTACGCAATCGTAGCTTCGAATGGAGAGTACTGGCTAAGCGCTCGAATTGAATAATTATCTTTGATTACTAAATTCAGACGCCTCTTACTCGCGACATGTTAAAACTCAACCCCTGGCAGCATCGTCAATCGAAAATTGCCCCGCCGAGCACTTTAGCTTGGCAGGGCATTTCAATACGTAGGCGGATTTTGATACCTAGAAGGCCCGCATGCCCCCACTAGGCAGCCGGCTTCGCTGCTCAAATTGCTCGAGCTGCAACTTGAGCAATCAGCGGCCAGCATCTCTTTTAGGCTGCGCTGGTTTCTTTGTATTCGAAGACTGGTTCTAGGAGGTCTTCGATGTTGCAGTGTAGGGCTTTTGCTATATCCCTTACGGTTGTTACCGAGGCTTCGTTGATGCTTCTCTGGCGCTGTTCGTACATTTGGATTGAGCGGAGTGATACGCCCGATTCGTATGCCAGGTCTTGTTGGGTTCTCTTGAGCCGCTTTCTTGCTAGCGCCAGTTTGGTTTGACGAGGTGTTTTCTTCGCCATGTCGCAAATAAGACGCGCCACGCGTTCCTCCGAGGCTTCGTGCCAGGGATAGTACAAACTGCGCAGCACATCAAACGGAGCGACATGCAGCAGGTCTTCAAAAGACTCTCCCAGGCGCCACTGTAGATACGCCAATATCCAGCCCGTCCAGTATTCCGGTGTTTTCTCAAATCGATAGGTACGATCCGGCATCGACCCTGCTTGGTAACCGGACCTTTCGGCAATAAGCGCGAATAGCTCGACGCCCGATTTTCCCGATACGACCCATGCGTTCCCACGTTCAAACTCACGAGCCACGCCGCTCAAACAAAAGAGTTCAGCGACTTCTGATCCTTCTGCTCCATAGTCGTTGACGGCATAGTCAAAGCAGTCGCCGAGGTTGTTCATTGCGTCCTCGAGGTAATAGACGGGATATGTCCTACTCGGCCCACAATCCGTTAATTCTTGGATCATTTAAATCAACCCTCCTTGCCATCAAATCCCTTATGTCGACACCCTCGGTGTCAAATCCGTTTACCATATCCAGATACTTGCGTCGAGCGTTCTGTTCTCGCTCAAATC
Source organism: uncultured Collinsella sp. (assembly GCA_900552995.1). GTDB lineage: Bacteria > Actinomycetota > Coriobacteriia > Coriobacteriales > Coriobacteriaceae > Collinsella. The sequence continues at coordinate 11,764 of USBX01000003.1, read as the reverse complement.
GTTTGGGATAAAACTCAGCTCCCGAGGCCTGCTTCCAATCGCAGAACCTGATCGCCGAGAACGCGCGCTCACTCATAAGAGCGTATTGGATGCCCAAATCGCCCAAACGCATAATGAGTTGAAGTTGCCTGAGCGAAATCATGCCGTTAACGAACTGTCTTGCAAACGAAAAGTAGGAATCGTCGGCGCGATAACCTCGAATAACGTCATAGGGAGAAATATCAATCAGGCAGTTATCCAGTAGATAGCGAAGTCCTTCGCGTGCCAGCGGCGTCGAGACATTAAACTCCCGGTTGTCGGCCAAAATCGCAAGCCAATTAAGAATTGAAAACTCCCCGGACTCCAAATCCAAGACCGCGAGACCATCCATATCGAGTTCATATCGATTCGCGATACCATCGGACTCGGTCCGGCATGCCCACTCCATTGCCATTTCCTCATGAGGCGTGCAATAAAACCCGCGCCCATAGTCATTGAATTGCCTACATTTGTCCAACGATGGATGCTCGACGACAACCTCCGACCCGTGCCATAGCTCCATAGCGACCTCCAAAAAATATCACCTCAGTGATAGTTTACCAATAACTATCACTGAGGTGATATAGATGAGAGCTTTTGAGGGGTTGTAGCTCGATTAGAGACAGGCCTCGGCGATGCGCTTTTTGAGTTCGTCGATGCCGGTACCGGTCTGGGAGCTTGTGATGATCACGTTCTCGGCCGGGACGTTGAGCTGCTTTTTGATGGCTGCCGCCTGGCGCGCCTGCTGGGTGCGGCTGAGCTTGTCGGCCTTGGTGAGGCAGACGATAAAGTTGAACTCGTTGCCCTGCAGGTAGTCGATCATGTCGTGATCGAGCTTACTGGGATCGTGACGGATATCCACCAGCGACACGACCAAGTTAAAGCTGCGCTCGGAGTCGAAGAAGTCGCCGATGAGCTCTGCCCAACGGTCGCGCTCGGCCTTGGAACGACGGGCGAAACCGTAGCCCGGCAGGTCGACAAAATGTACGTCATCGGCCTCGAAGAAGTTGATGTTGCTCGTCTTGCCCGGCGTGCTGGAAACCTTGACCAGGTTCTTGCGGCCAAAGAGCTTGTTCATAATCGACGACTTGCCCACGTTGGAGCGGCCGACAAAGCTCACCTCGGGGCAGGTGGACTCGGGAATCTGCGAAACCTTGCCGTAGCTGGCGACGAACTTGGCAAGCTGGTAGTTAATGGAATCGGCCATGGACACTCCTTGGTCGTAGGTTCTTACAAATAGACGCGCTATTGCGCAGCGGCAATGCGGCGGACGATATCGAGCGTGATGTCACTTGCGACACGTGCGTACTCGAACAGATCGAACTCGCGCTCGCAAATTGCATCGTACGCCTCGTCACAATTATCACTGATAGCGCGCAACACCAGGCAATCGACACCATTTTTGGTTGCGACATGGGCAATTGCCGCGCCCTCCATGCCGACACAATCGGCATGCGTCGCCTCGATAGCGTCGTTGCGCATGGTGGCGCCCGTCACAAAGCGGTTACCCGTGGCAATCGTGCCGACCAGGAATTGTTTGGCTCCCTCGTTCGAAGCGGCTGCATTTGTCGAAGCATCAACAAACCCACGCTCAGCAAGCACGTCGACGGCAATATCGACCAGCGCGGGTGTCGAGCCAAACTCCTCGAGCCCCGGTGCGGACTCGGCGATAAGCGCGGTATCGGTATCCAGATAGCGTAGGCGTTTGCCAATGACCACGTCGTCGATATGGAGCTTGGGGTTCAAACCGCCCGCAATGCCCGAAAACACAACAGCCTGCGGAGCATACTTGCTAATGAGGTGCTGTGTTGCAGCGGCGGCGTTCACCGTGCCCATGCCCGCCGTTGTGGCGACAACTGTCAGACCGTCGAGCTCACCGCTCACAACGGTCAAGCCTGCCTCCCGCGCCTCGCAAACGTCGCTCAGCTCTTCCTTAATCTGCATGATCTCTTTTTCGAGCGCACCGATAATCGCGATGGTAGCCATACCATTCCCCAAACCTATACGAAATTCTCAACCACGGTATGGTACCAGCATTTTGTTTGACCTCGCCAAACGAACACGCTAAGCCAGTGCAGCTCGCGTATCAAACAGAGCCTTTGCAATCGCGGCCGTAACCTCGCTCGAGCGGTCGCTCCACGGCATCGATGTCATGACGCTCATGACATAGGTACGGCCATCGATGTCGATAAGGCCCGCATCGCATGTCGAATAGTAACCATCCTCGCTAATCCAGCCTGCCTTGTTGCGCACCAAAACCCGCTCGTCCGCAATGCCATCGCGCATAAACGATCGCGATGTTGATGCCAGAAGGCCCGACAACCACTGTGAAGTCTCGGTATCCGTGCTCAGATACTCGCTCATCTCGCGCCATAACCTGGCAGAAGTGCGCGGGCAGTAGGTCGGAAAATCACTCATCGGATCCAGTGCCGTTTCGTCATCAACACCCAGATTGGCAATCCAATCCTCATAGCCATCATGGTCAAACGCCGCACGTAACGCGATAAACGAATCGTTGTCCGAGTTGACGACGGGACGGGGCTCTTTAGCAATCAACTAGGTGCCCGGGGGCACTCATTTAAGTCTGTCCCCAATGAGTGCCGCTAGCCGATGGCGTTTTTTAGCTCCGCACGGCGCTCTTTCATGCCGGCCATAACGGCATTGCGCAGCTCGGGCATACGCGCGGTATCCATCTGGGGCACGCCCTCGAGCTTATAGGGAATGCCCAGTTGCTCGTACTTGACGACACCCATCGTGTGATACGGCAGCATTTCCAGGCCCACCACGTTGTGCCATGGAGCGATGAGGCGACCGAGCTTCTCGCACTCCTCCACCGTGTCGGTAATGCCCGGCACCACCACGTGGCGGATAACGACCTTGATCTTGCGACGTGCAAGCTCATCGCCAAACGCCAGGATGCGTGCGGGATCACAACCGGTCAGCTTTTTATGCTCAGCCGGATCGGCATGCTTGATGTCGAGCAGCACCATGTCGGTCTCGTTGAGAACGGCATCGAACTTCTCGGGGTGGTTGGGATCGAACGCATAGCCGCAGCTGTCCAAGCAGGTATGCACGCGGCCATCGGAGTTGTTGTGCATTGCACGGAACAGGTCGGCCAAAAACTCAGGCTGTAGGAGCGGCTCGCCACCCGAAACCGTAATGCCGCCGCTGCGATAGAACTCATGGTTGCTCTGGAACTCGTCCATCAGGTGCTCGACGGTCACCATGGTGCCGCCGTTAACAGACCAGGTATCGGGATTGTGGCAATACGCGCAGCGCATGGGACAGCCTTGGACAAACACTACGAAGCGGATGCCGGGTCCGTCGACCGTACCCATCGTTTCAATCGAATGTACGCGGCCCAGGGCAAACGCGGAGTCCTCGGGACGAGCGTCCACACCCTCGAGCGTCATCTCAGCCATTCCCGCTACCTTGCCTCTCATTGGTTTTAGTTACATAAATGCCAGAGCCATTCTAGCCCATACGCATGATGGTGAAACGGTTTAGTGGTCAATTGGGTTGTTCTATTTGGCCCCACACAAAAGCGGCGGGAAGGTTGTCACAACCCACCCGCCGCCGAGGCAATAGATATCGATAGACGCCAGGCCTTACGCCTTAAGCGTAAGCACCGCGCCGAAGGCGGTCGGGCCGCAATGGCTCGAGATGACGCCGCCGACCTGAGTCCAGGTAATGTCCTTAAAGCCCAGGTCGTGCGCATAGACTTCCATGTCGTCGCGCAGCTCCTCGGAAAGACCTACCGAATACGCCAGGCCAATGTGCGAGTAGTCAATCTCGCCCTTGGCAACCATGTGGTCAATAAAGGCACGGGCGCACTTGAGCATAGAGCCGCGGAACTTCTTGGTCGCCACAAACTTACCGCCCGTTACCTCAATGCAGGGCTTAATCTTGAGCAGGTGGGCGCCAAGGAACGCGACGTTGGACAGACGACCGCCCGCCTTAAGAAAGGCTAGGTCGGTAGGAACAAAGCCCAGCAGCACACGGTCCATGACGGAGTTCGTAAATGCAAAGATCTCGTCGACGGTGGCATCGGGGTGAGCCTCGATGTATTTGGCGGTCTCGACGACAACAAGCGACTGGCCTACCGAGACAAAGCGCGTGTCCATGGAGAACACGTAGTCGCGCCCCTGGGCCGCAATCTTTGAGGACTGATGCGAACAGGTCGTGGCCTCGGAATATGCAAGATGCAAAATAGTCGCGTCGGGCTGCTCAGCGTGAATGCGGTCGTACACGTGAGCAAAATCCGCAGGCGCGCAGCCACTGGTCTTGGGCATCACGCCAAACTCATTGCAGCGCGAATAAATCTCGAGCGGATCGATCGAGCCGTCCTCGACGGTCTCGTCACCAATCGTGACATGCATGGGCACGCGCACGATGCCGTAGCGCTCGCAGAGCTCCGGCGTCACATCCGACCCAGACTCGACCACGATTACGTACTTGCCCATTAATATCACGACCCATCTCGACATTGGCTTTTCAATACATGGCACGCACCGCCGCACTGTTGTACAACGGCGTCCAAGCGCCAAAGAGACGCCGCCCCTTGCACACAACAAAGGACAGCGTCTCCCTGGAAAACTCCGTGCTTAACTGAGATTTTACACGGTTTATAAATGAGTGTTACTTACTCCGCAAACGGTAGCTATACACGATAAACGGTAGTTCGCTGCGGCAACTGCGACACATTCCGCCCAACAAGTCCAATCGTGCTCCATGCACGGTTAATGAGCGAGGCGGTAGAAATCCATCGACGCCGCACCCTCGGCATGCAACCCCATCGCCGAAACCGCCGGCGAATAGGTACGGCTCGTAAGTGCCGCCTCGCCGCTGTTGGCAAAAATCTCGACCATCGTAGTGTCCGAAAGCACGCGCAGGTCGCGAAGCTCGCTGAGCTCGATCGACCTTTGGTCGCGCCCATAGCCTTCGTCACCCATGTCGAGGGTAAGCATCCCGTCTGCATAGCGCACAAAGACACCCTTGCGGATTTCGAGCTCGACCATCTTGGCGCCCTCACAGGAAACCACAAGATCAAACAGGCGGCCCGGCTCCTCAACGGTTTCACCGCCTGTCGCGCGAACGCAGTCGCCGCGCATCCTCTCAATCTCGTGCGCCGGCTGCTGGCAGAGCTTACCATCGCGCATGCTCAGCTCTCGCGGCACCGTCAACGCGCACTGCCACCCGCGCGCCACCGTCGGGTTTTCTGCCGTCGCATCGGGGCAACCCGACCATCCGATCATCAAACGCCGGCCTGCAGCATCCTCAAAGGACTGCGGAGCATAGAAATCAAAACCGGCATCGACCATCGGGGGCATGCCCTGCCCGACGATTTTAAAGCTCGGCGCCTCCCAATCGGCCTCGATAGGGAACCACACGCACTGATGCGGATTGCGGTAACGCCAACCATCGGCAGGCACACCCTGCGGACAGCAAACGAGAATAAGCTCGCCATCGAGCTCAAACAGATCGGGGCACTCCCACATAAAGCCAAAGTTCTCGTCCAGCTCAATACGCGTCGCATAGTTCCAGTCCTCTAGTTCGCGCGAGGTATAGACAAGCACGCAGCCGCGGTCGTCTTTCGTACGAGCGCCCAGAACCATGTAGTAGATACCGCCATGTTCAAGGATCTTGGGGTCGCGCACGTGCGTACCGATATCGTCGGGGTAATCGACCGGTCCAACAGCTATGCGCTTCTCGCCCAATTCGTCGGGATTCTCGGCAACCATATGAATCTGGTTTTGCTCACGGCCCGTCAACACGTAGTCGTAATCATCGCGGTCAAAATGCTTGACGTTGCCGGTATAGAAGTAGTGAATCTTGCCATCGCGTACAAAGGCAGAACCAGAATACGCTCCGCTCGAATCCAAATCGGAATCGGGGAACAGCACGGGGCCGTGATTCTCGTACGTCACAAAATCCTTTGTCGTCAGATGGTTCCAAAGCACTGGACCGCCATGCGCAGCATCGAACGGATCGTATTGATGATAGATGTGATACGTATCACCAATCTGAACCAAACCGTTGGGGTCGTTGAGCCAACCAAGCTCAGGCTCCACATGGAACAGGAGCCTATCGGGGTCGGACGCGATGCGACCCGCCGTCTCATCCTGTCCAGCTCGCCACTGCTCATAGTCCGCACGCATCACCTTGTTTTTTTGATTTAACATCGCCATTGACTTTCTCGTCTATAGGGAAGGACGCCCGACTCACACGAGCCGAACGCCCTTCCTCAAATGGACTTATCCGCACATTGCACTGAATGGCTCAACTAGAAGCTGACATCGAAGCCTGCGCCAGCGCCCTCTTCATCGGTGGTCGGCACGCCCTTTGCCTTGTTGTAGGCAAAGATCAAGACGATCGGCACGATGAAGGCGATGAGATTGCCAGCCACATACCACACGAGAGTCTCGGGTGTGACGATGAGCAGGCCAAGCACACCGGTCAGACCCTGACCGATGGCGCGCACCTCAAAGAGCTTCACGAAGGCACCGCCGCAGCCTGCACCGATGCATGCGCAGATGAAAGGGATGATCGAGTAGCGCATGTTTGCAGCGAAGATAGCGGGCTCGGAGATTCCGACCAGCGTCGGGATAAAGGACGACATGCAGATGTTGCGCTCTTTGGAATGCTTCTTGTGAATGAGGTACATGCCGATGGCGCCGCCGCCCTGGGCGATGATGGAAACCGACCAGATGGCCTGGATGTAGTTGAAGCCAGTCGTGGCAACGAGGTTTGCCTCGATACCCTGGATGAACTGATGCGTACCGGTAACGACAAGCGGCTGCAGGAACGCGGCGAAGACAAAGGCACCGAAGACGCCCATCCTGTTGTACAGGATATCGATTACGCCGGCGAGGACGTCGCCGATCAGGTTGCCGAGCGGGCCGAACACGGTGAACAGGGCGACGTTAGCAAGAATCAGGGTAACGGTCGGGACAAAGACGAACGAAACGACCTCGGGGATGTACTTCTGGGCAATCTTCTCGACCTTGGCCATAAACCAGGCAGTCAGGATTGCAGGGAACACGCCGCCCTGGAAAGCAACCATGGGAATGGAGAGCGGACCGAAGTTCCAGTACTCAGCACCCGTCGGGTCCATAACGAACGTGTTACGGTTCATAAGGCTCGGGTGAACCATGACGATACCGACGAGGATGCCCAGGATCGGGTTACCGCCAAAACGCTTGACCGCGCTGTACATAACCAGGACAGGTAGGTAGTCGAAGGTGGTGGCGATAATGGCAAAGAAGCTTGCGAGGTTCTTGAGGAACTCGCTGTGATCGGCGAGGCTGCCCTCCATGCCAAAGAGGCCGTTGGCAACAATCAGCGACTTAAGGCCGATGATGATAGCAGCGCCGACGAAAGCGGGAATGATGGGGATAAAGATGTCCGAGAATACCTTGAGGACCGAGAAGAACTTGCCCTTCTTGTCCGCCTCGGCGCCCTTGACCTCGGAAGCGCTGATCTCCTTAACGCCCGTCAGAGCCATAAACTCATCGTAAACCTTGTTGACGGTACCGGTACCGAAGATGATCATGAGCTGGCCGCTGTTGTACAGCACGCCCTTGACGCCATCGATGTTCTCGAGCTCGGCCTTGTTGTATTTGCTCGTATCCTTGAGCACCAGACGCAGACGGGTCACGCAATGCGTGGCGCCCTCGATGTTCTCCAGTCCGCCGACGTTGTCGACGACTTGCTGGGACACTGTCTTGTAGTCCATGTTCCTCTCCATTCCTTTTCTAAATCATAAAACGGTTCGTTGCCGCTACAGAGACGCGATCGTTGCGCTTGCGCACTTGAGCGCACCGTCGGTGACGGTAAGCGCCACACCCTGGCCCTGCTTGTTGCAGAAGCGAGCGTTGAGCGCAACATCATCGACAAAGATGGTCGCGATGTCGTCGTCGACGACCAGACGCACATGATGAGTGCCCTCGCCCTTAAAGAACAACGGACGCTCGAGGCCCATGTTGTTGACCTGGAACCACGGATACTGGGGGGCCGCCGTAAACTCGAGCTTGCCCTCACGCAGGTTGGCGCGGAACTCATAGGCAAGACCGGACTCGGCGTCCTCGGCAAGCTTCACCGAGAAGCCGGCAGCGTCACCGGCGAGCTCGATGTCGGCATCGAGCATATAGGTGGAACCGGCATCCGCGGCGAGCACCTGCTCGACCTTGCCCGACTCGCAGGAGAGCTCAAAGGCCTCGACTGCCTTAGCCTCGCCAAAGGCGCCAAGCATGCTGTCAGGAAGCTTGGTGCCGAGCGTTCCGTCGGCACGCTGAACGATCTCGAGGGGCATAAAGGTGCCACCCCACAGGTAAGAGCTGGGGTCGCCGCCCTCGTCACGCGTAGCAACCCAACCAAAGAGAACGCGGCGCTCGCCGTCAAATGCGGTACGCGCGGCATAGTACGCGCGGCCATCGAAGGAATCGTCCGCAGGAGTGATCCAAGGACCGTTGATAGAGCGAGACATGCGGTAACGGGTCTTGTTGCCATCACTGTACTCGGAGAACACCAGATACCACCAGTCGCCCATCTTAAAGAGATCAGGCATCTCGAACATGGTGTACAGGCCCGGATTCCACCAGTCGCCCTGGAACTCCCAGGTATCCAGGTCCTTGGAGGTGAACTTGACCAGACGACCGGTCATCAGACGCTTGTCCTCGCCCACACGCGTGCCGAGGATGAGCATGTACTCTTCGTTCTCCTCATCCCAAAGCACAAAGGGATCGCGCCAGTTGCGGTCATCGTAACCCTCCTGGGGCGGAAGCAGCGTCTCGGCGATGTTCTTCTCCCACTTGACGGCGTCGTCACTCGTTGCGTGAAGAAGAACCTGCTTCATCAAGCGTGCCTTGACCTTATCGCGATTGCAACCAGTGTAGAGCGCATGGTACTTGTCGCCCACCTTAAACACCGTGCCGGCATAAACATACTGGTCGACTTCCTCGTCGCCGCCACGCTCAAGGCTCTCGCCAAAGTCTTTGTAATTGACGAAGTCCTTGGTTGTCGCGAGTGCCCAGCCAAACGGCTCTCCGAAAGGTCCGGGGTTTCGCGTGTCACGCTGATGATAGAGATAGAACGTGCCGTCCTCGCCGTACGGCATGATGTCGCCTACCCAAATTCCCTCAGGCTGGTAATACACCTTGTGCATCCGAGACTTCCTTTCTCACGAGATACTAACTCGGTACAACTGCAAGATATGTCAATCGTTTTCATATGTCAAACGTTTTCACACCAATACGTCTTTTCGCAGTTCCAGTCGTCGGCAAACGGTTGACATATGCCGGCGAACGGTCATCAGAGGTGTTTGAGGAATTCTTTTGGCACGGGATGAACTACGCGGTTTTACCCTCAATGAGTTCAACGGGGAGCTTGATATTCGATTCGGGCTTTTCGCCGTTAATAAGAGCAATGATGGATTGCGCCGCGAGCTCTCCGATGCGATCGATATCTTGGCGTACGGTTGTTAAGTCAGGCATAAACGTCATAGTGCGGCGGGCACCATCCGCGCCCACGACCTTAATATCGCCCGGAGCGCTCAAGCCTCGCTGCTTCATAACGTTGAGACAGATGGCCGCCATCGTGTCGTCTCCCGCAAAGATGCCGTCAATATCGGGGTTCTCATCGAGGATCTTCGCAACGACCGCACTCTTTTCGTCGTCGGGCTTAACGAACTCGACCTCACGGACAAGCGCGGGCAAACCGGCCTGCTCAACAACATCGAGGTAGGCATCGGTACGCTTATTGGCAGGCATGCGCATGCGGCTATTGCTGCGCAGGCACAGGATGCGCGAACACCCGTCATCGATTAGGCGACGCGTGGCAAGTTCGCCGATGCTATAGCTGTCGCTCGCAATCTGAACAGAGGCTTCGCCAAGGTCGCAGTCGATACCAACCAGACTCAAGCCCATCTCGGCATACGCCTCGGCACCGATATTAAGCGAGTTGACGATGACGCCATCAACCATATTGCGTCGAAGCATGTCGATATAAGAGCGCTCAAGCTCGGGTCGATTGGCGCTGTTGCACAGCAACATCTTAAAGCCGTTTTCCGCTAACGTGCGCTCGACCGCCTGCACAACCTGAGCATGGAACGGGCTGCTCACAAAGGGAACGATCATACCGATAAGATTCAGGCGACCGTTGAGCATGGCACGGGCGATATCGTTGGGCGTATAGTTGATGCGCTCCATCGCGGCATGGACCTTATCGCGGGTCTCTTGGCTAATATAGCCGCGATTATTAAGCACGCGAGATACCGTAGTAGGCGAAACCCCCGCCACCGCCGCAACTTCCTTGATGCCAGGCTTAGCCGTATCCTTAGAACGAGCACTCTCGCGAGCCATAGCACCCTCCCCCATCAACATGTCATACGTTTACATACGAACAAAGCATACCCCAACAACAGCGGGATGACGGTAACAGTACAAGTAAGTAAACGACTCATCCAAATAATTAGGAGAGTTCCGCCTAAAGGGTGACTACACAGGACCCCCGCCGGGCCGCTTTGGGTTACTTTCCAAAACATTTCCGCAGGACGCAAAGGGCTCCGCCGCGCGAAGCGCGCAGCGGAGCCCTTTGCATGTCCGAGGACGTTTTGGAAAGTAACCCAAAGCGGCCCGGCGATCCTGCGGGAGTTAAACCCCTTTAGAACTTGTCGTGGAAGGTACGCGCAATGACCTCGTCCTGCTGCTCCTTGGTGAGCGTGTGGAAGTTCACGGCATAGCCGGAAACGCGGATGGTCAGCTGCGGGTACTTCTCGGGGTGAGCCTGAGCGTCGAGCAGCGTCTCACGGTTGAAGACGTTGATGTTCAGGTGGTGGCCACCCTTCTCGGCGTAAGCGTCGAGCATGTGGACCAGGTTATCGGCCTGGGTCTCGGAAACTTCAGAAACCTTCATAATGTGTCTCCTTCGATCGATAGGCGCCGGCCGAAACCGGCGCACTAATCAGTAATCGTTATTGTTAGTATAGCACTAACAATAGTTACTCGCCCAGCTGATCAAGGTCGATATCGCCAAAGAACACCTGGTCCTCCTTGCCGAGCGCACTCGGGATGATGGAGAAGGTGTTGGAGATGCCGTCCTGAGCATCGCGGAACGGGAGCTTGGAAACCGAAGACAGCGAAGCGATGGCGCCGTGGCTATCGCGCTTGTGCATGGGGTTAGCACCCGGGGCGAACGGCTGGCCAGCCTTGCGGCCGTCGGGCGTGGAGCCGGTCTTCTTACCGTACACGACGTTGGAGGTAATGGTCAGAACCGAGGTCGTAGGCACGGAGTTGCGGTAGGTATCGTTCATGCGGATGTACTCCATGAACTGGTGCACAACGTCGTGAGCGATCTGGTCGACGCGGTCGTCGTCGTTACCGTACTTGGGGAACTCGCCCTCGGTCTCGAAGTCGACGATGATGCCGTTCTCATCACGGACGGGGTGGACCTTGGCGTACTTGATGGCGGACAGGGAGTCAGCCACGACGGAAAGGCCAGCGATGCCCGTAGCGAACCAGCGGTGCACGTGCTTGTCGTGCAGAGCCATCTGGATGCGCTCGTAGCAATACTTGTCGTGCATGTAGTGGATGATGTTCAGCGAGTTGACGTACACGCCAGCGAGCCACTTCATCATGTCGTTGTACTTGGCCACAACGTCGTCGTAATCGAGCGTATCGCCCTCGACGGCGCGATACTTGGGCTGTCTCTTATACACATCTCCGAGCCCACGAGACACTCGCTAATCTCG
>USBX01000002.1 GCA_900552995.1 uncultured Collinsella sp. | reverse complement strand
GAGTGTCTCGTGGGCTCGGAGATGTGTATAAGAGACAGGCTCAAAGATGCAGTTGGCGGGCTCTTCAGCTGCAGGCACGCCCTGCTCGGATACCAGGCCCTCGGCGCTGATGCGCAAGATCTCGCCGGGACGGACGTCACGGACGTACTCGGCACCCACGATGTCGAGTGCGCAGGTCTCGGAAGCAACGACCCAGCCGCCGGCGCGCGTGACACGGACGGCGGAGTCGACCGTCGCGGCGCCGTCCTGCGACGGCAGCTGCGAAACGGCTGCGGCATCGGCCTGGTCCAGACCCTCGTCCACCAGCTTGCCCAGCACGAGCGGGCGAATGCCGTGTGGATCGCGGAATGCGTAGAGCGCCTGCTCGTTGATGAGCGTCATGGCGTAGCCGCCGCGCACGAGCTCCATGGTCTTGCGAATACCCTCGCGCAGGTGGCCCGTACGCTGGGTAAAGTAGCCGATAAGCTTGGTCGCGACCTCGGAATCCGAATTGGAGAGGAACGGCACGCCCAGCTCGATCAGCTGACGGCGCAGCTCGTCGGTGTTGACGAGGGTGCCGTTGTGCGCGAGCGCGATAATGACGCTGTTGATGGTAGAGAGGTGCGGCTGAGAGGCTTCCCAGCTCTTGGCACCGGCGGTGCCATAGCGCACGTGGCCCACGGCCAGCTGGCCGGAGAGCGTCGACAGGTCGGCGTTGGAGAACACGCGGTCGAGCAGGCCCAGATCTTTGCGGACCATAACCGTGCCGCCGTCACCCACGGCGATTCCAGCCGATTCCTGGCCACGGTGCTGCAGCGCACGCAGGCCAAAGTACGTCAGTCGAGCCACGTCGCGATCGGGCGCCCATACGCCGAAAATGCCACATTCCTCATGCAGCTGGTCGGAGTCCGGATCATACGTCGACATGGTGTTCACCTGTCCCGCGGCACGCTCGGCCGCGCGGATGGTTTCTTGAGACATGGTATCCCCTCAGAGCCTCGTATTTTTGGCGTTACCCGCCTTATTATACGCACGGCGCGACGTGCTCCCCAGCGCATGAGCAGCGCTTTTTAAAAGCCCACCGAGCTAATAATCAGTTTTGTTGCCAAACATTTTATCGGTCTGTCCAGTGTAAGTGCCCGCGCCCCCAGATGGCCGCCGCGTCTGCCGTTGGGGATTACAAAGTTGCAATTGGGACGTTCGTCCTGTCTTTTGGCAGGTCGGCGGCGTATCCTTATAACCTACAACAAAGCGAGAAAGGTTCTGTATGGATCGAAACGAACTCGACCCTAGCGTCCCCAGCGCCACAGAGGTCAAGAAGATTCCCCTCATCATTAAGGTGTACGCCGTCCTGTGCATCCTTTCCGGCGTGGGCACGCTCCCGTCGGTCGCTGCCTTTATGTGGCAGGTCATCACGGCACTTGTTAACGGCAACGCCACCGAAAAGCTCGGCGACAACACGCTCGTCGCAGTCGGCCTTATCGTCGCCGGCATCATGCTCTCTGCGGCAAGTGCCGTCATCCTAATCATCTTTGGCCTGGACCTTATCAAAAACCAGCGCCGCAACGCCGCCCGCCTGTCCTACATCCTTATTGCATTCACCGTCGTCGAGCTTTTGGTCGACGTGATGCTCCAGGGTATCGGGCCCTTCTTGCTGCGCCCCGCTATTCAGCTCGGCATCCTCATCGCGCTTTCGGCCACCGTCGACCCCACGCTGCGTCAGGAGCGCGAGCTGCAGCGCCGCCTGCAGGAGATGCTCGACCGCGATGCCGCCGCCGAGGGCATGCTCGGCCGCGATGAGACCGGCGAGGGCTACATCAAGCTCAACTACTTCAACCTGTTCTGGGTATTCTTCGTCTGCTGCGTACTGGGACTTATCTTGGAGGACATCTGGCACATGACGGTCAACGACCCGGGCGTCTACCAGGACCGCGCCGGCATGCTGTTTGGCCCTTTCAGCCCCATCTACGGATTTGGCGCCGTGCTCATGACCATGGTGCTTAACCGCTTCTACAAAAAGAACCCCATCATCATTTTCCTGGTGAGCGCTGTGCTCGGCGCGAGCTTTGAGGTGTTCGTGGGCTGGTTTATGCAGACCGCGTTTGGCGTGGTCTCGTGGAGCTACTCGCACATAACGCTGTTTGGTTTGCCCGATCCGCTCGTGGTCCTCACGGGCGGACGCACCTGCACGGGCTTTGCCTGCCTGTGGGGCCTAGGTGGCCTCATCTGGATCAAGCTGCTGCTACCGAGGCTGCTTAAGCTCATCAACAAGATCCCCTGGAAGAGCCGCTACTCGGCCACCGTCATCTTTACCGTCATTATGCTGGTCGACGGCGTCATGACGCTGCAGTCGCTCGACTACTGGTACCAGCGCGTTAACGGCACGGAGCCGGACATTCCCGTCGCACAGTTCTACGGCAAGTATTTCGATAACGACTACATGGAGAACCGCTTCCAGAGCATGACCATGAGCCCCAAGGACGCCACGCGCGTTTAGCGCCCGCCGCGCCCAAAACGCAAAATGCCCGCCGGTATCACACGTACCGGTGGGCATTTTTATAAACGATCCTTCTATCGACGCAATCCTCTATGCCTCGCGCTCGACCTCACTCACGCATTCGTTCTTGATGGTGCCAACGAGCGCCTGCAGTGCATCGACCACGTGTGGGCGAATGTCCCCGCCGATAAGCACGAGCATGATGTCGTCACCTACGGTAAGCTCGCCGCTTGCCAGCCACACGCGCACATAGCCGATACCCGGCATCGCGCGCGTAGTCTCGATAGCAGACCGTACCTTTTCGGCGTCGTAGTCAAAGACCATGCCGCCCACCCTGTGGCCTGGCGCCACGCCATCGGTCTCGACTCCGCGCACCTCGGCCTTGGGCGTCGCGCGCACCACACCGTTATGCGTCAGATACATCCCACAGCCTGCCGCCGAAGCATCGGCCTTGGCCTCGCGCAGCCAAGCATCAATCGAAGGCATCAATTTGCCACTCTCGAGCATCATTTCTCCCTTACCGTCGTCGAGTAGCCAATTTGGGACGGGGCCTTTTTAGCTACTCTCGAACAACTTATTCCTCGACCGGCGTGAGCACCATGACGGCGCGTGTGTTGCTCAGCGACAGCGAACGACAGGTCACAAGCGTTACAACCTTAGTTGCCGAAGCGGCACGATCGGTGGCATCACTCGCCACGGCAGAAGCGCCGTCGAGCATCTCGGACAGGTAGTTCTTGAGTCCGTCGTCGCCCTCAAAATTGGTCGTGCGCGCCTTGGCATACGTGTCCTCGACCACCTTGGTCGCCAGCGGACGCAACTTATACGTCGCATCGCGCGTGATGTAGTACACATATTCAATGCTATCGAACGTTGCCTGGTCAGTCGTATCCGAAATCACGTTGAACATCGACCCATCGTTCATATGGTGGCCGTAGATCGTGGTCTGCTGGTCGACCATTCCCGGCGCGGTGTCATCGCTATCCAAGAAGATGGCACCCGAGGCGTTAGACGTGCCATCGAACAGCGTGTTGAGGTATTTGGAGTTGTTGTTGGTCTGCACCACGGGATAGTTGATGTTGGTTCCCGGCACGTAAATCCAACCCACAATCTCGGGGTTCGTCTGAGCAAGCGCATCAAAGTCGATAATCGGCACGCCGCTGGCGTCCTTATCGCTTACATATTGCTTCTCGATTTTCTGATACGAATCGCTCGCCTGCTTATAGCCAATCTGGGCATTAATAAAAATAGCGGCGGCGGCGACAATCAGACCGATACCGATGATGATGAGCAGAATGGGAATAATGGAGCGGCGCTTTTTGCGCGGCGGCTCGGTGCAATCCGACGGCGCGGCATGCGATGAAGACCGGGGCGGCTTCTTAGCGGAGCTATAAGACGAAGGACGATATGCGGCCGGCGCGTCCTGTCGACGATGCGTCGCCGGTGTCACGGGGCGCGGCGCGCGCGGCTGCTGAGGAGAGGATGTCCGACCCTGCTGTGCCGCACGGGCAGCACCCGGCTTCGACGGATCGGGAATCTGAGAAGCCTTGAATCGTTTTCCCTGATAATCGGACATGGCTCTCCTTATACTGCGGTGAAACGGCGGAACGCTTAGGCGTCAGCCATCTCCTGCTTCATCTTCTCGATAACCTTGCGGTACTCGGGGTCGCAAGCACCCAGAATCTGTGTGGCATAGATGGCGGCGTTCTTGGCACCGTTGATGGCAACGCAGGCCACGGGCACGCCCGAAGGCATCTGCACCATCGACAGCAGCGAATCCATACCGCCCAGGTCACTCGTCTTCATAGGCACGCCGATAACCGGCAGCGGCGTAAAGGCAGCCACGACACCACCCAGGTGAGCGGCCTTGCCGGCGGCGGCGATAATCACTTTGATACCGCGATCGGCGGCAGTCGAAGCCCACTCGTGGACCTTCGCCGGCGTGCGGTGCGCGCTCGCAATGACGAGCTCATAGGGCACACCCAGTGCCTCGAGCTCGGCGGTGCAGCCTTCCATAACGCCCAGATCGGACTTGGAGCCCATGATGATCCCGACAACCGGCTTCTGATCTGCCATAAACAAAGACCTCCTGTTGAGAGCGGTGACGCGGCGAATCCGCGACCCTTAACTACTGAGAGTAGTATAGCTGCTCCCGTCCCTGCGGTCTGCGGGTGCCCCGCGGCGGTCTGGTGTTTTCATCTTCACTCCGGTTGCTTCGCAAAGTCGTTCAGATGAAAACACCAGACCGCCGCGGGGCACCCTCGACCTACCGGGAATTGCTATGACGTACGTTTGCTGCAATAAAAGCGTGGGATCCGCCGTTCGAACGAACGGCGGATCCCACGCTCGTTTTTTATTCAGCCCTAGTCATCACGCAAAGCCCCTTCCGCAGCACACGGTGCGGCCAAGTCACCGCAGGCCGGGGCGGGAGGCGGTCCTTTCTCTCGGAAAACTTCGCGAAGCCCAGTTTCCGAGAGAAAGTGTCCGCCTCCCGCCCCCGGCCGGACAGCTCAACCTACACCGTGTGCTGCGGCAGGTCCTGCAGGGCGATGACGTCCATGCCCATGTCGTTGGCACTGCCGTGACCCTGCTGGTCCTCGCGCACCGCCTCGATGGCACTCACATACGTGTTAGCGGCAGACATCGCGGTCACGCAGGTCACGCCGCGGCGCACCGCTTCGGTGCGCAACAGATAGCCGTCGCCACGAGAACCGGGGCCATACGGTGTATTGACGATCACCGCGATCTTGCCATCGGCGATGAGGTCACCGATGTTGGGACACTCGCCGTCGTGCGGGCCGCTGATCTTTTCCACGACCTCGCACGTCACGTTGCCTCCGCGCAGCACGCGCGCAGTACCCTCGGTAGAGCAGATGTCAAAGCCCAGGTAGCGCAGGATACGGGCGACCGAAAGGATATGACGCTTGTCGCGGTCGCACACGCTGATGAACACCTTGCCGCAGCTCGGGTCGGGCAGCTTGTAGTCAATCGCCAGCTGCGTCTTGGCATATGCCTCGGGATAGCTCTTGGCGATACCCATGACCTCGCCCGTCGACTTCATCTCGGGCCCCAGGATAACGTCGGCTCCCGGAAAACGGCCCCAGGGCATAACGGCTTCCTTCATGCAGAACCAGTCCAGCTGACGCTCGTCGCTCGGCAGGCCCAGACTCGCGATGGAATCGCCCGCCATGATGCGCGCCGCGCACTTGGCCAGCGGCACGCCGGTGGCCTTGGAGATAAACGGCACGGTACGGCTGGCGCGCGGGTTGGCCTCGATCACGTAGACGGTCTCTCCCTTGATGGCATACTGCACGTTGACCAGGCCGCGTACGCCCAGCGCCATCGCGATGCGGCGCGTGGTCTCGCGAAGCTTTGCCTGCAGGCTCTCGCTAAAGCTGAACGGCGGGATGCAGGTCGCAGAGTCGCCGGAATGGATACCGGCCTCCTCGATATGCTCCAGGATGCCGCCGATGTAGACCTCCTCGCCGTCGCATAGGGCATCGACGTCGGACTCGATCGCGCCCTCCAGGAAGCGATCCAGGTATACCGGGTAGTCGGGGCTGATGCGCGCAGCCTCGGCCATGTAATCGTGCAGATGCTCGGCATCGTAGGCGATCATCATGCCGCGGCCGCCCAGCACGTAGCTCGGACGCACCAGCAGCGGGTAGCCAATGTGCGCGGCCACGGCCTCGGCCTCCCCAAACGAGGTGGCCTGACCCGCCGGCGGATACATAATGCCCAGCTTGTCGAGCAGGGCGGCAAAACGCTCGCGGTCCTCGGCAAAATCGATGGCGTCGGGCTTGGTGCCCATGATGTTCACGCCGCTCTCCTCGAGCATGCGCGCCAGCTTAAGCGGGGTCTGACCGCCGAGCGTCACCACGACGCCGTCGGGGCGCTCAACGTCGATAACGTCCATGACGTCCTCGTAAGTGAGCGGCTCAAAGTATAGACGGTCGGATGTGTCGTAGTCGGTCGAGACGGTCTCGGGATTGCAATTGACCATGATGGTCTCGAAGCCGCGGGCCGCCAGCGCGTAGCTCGCGTGCACGCAGCAGTAATCGAACTCGATACCCTGGCCAATGCGGTTGGGGCCGGCACCCAAAATCATCGCCTTGGGCTTGCTTGCCGGCGTGGTCTCGTCGGGGGCAACGCATTTCTTGGCGACCGGGCTCGTGCGGTAGATGTTCTCGTAGGTCTTGTAGTGATATTCCGTGGCGCTCGAGAACTCGGCAGCGCAGGTATCGACTGTCTTCATGCTGGGAACCACGCCCAGACCCTTGCGGTAGGCGCGCACAAAGCGCTCGTCCGAGCCGGTCAGCGCGGCAATCTCGGCGTCGCTCGTGCCGTACTGCTTGAGCAGGCGCATCGCGTCGGCGTCGATATCCTCCACGCGCAGGCCACGGATGCTCTCCTGGACCTGCACCATGTCGTTGATACGGTTGAGGTACCACGGATCGATACCGCAGATGGCATGGATGCGGGCGATGTCCCAGCCACGGCGCAGGGCCTCGACCACAAAGAAGATGCGGTGCTCGGTCGGGGTTGCCACGGCCTGAGCGAGCTCATCGTCGCTCAGCTTGTCGGCGCCTTCCTTGCCACCGGCGCAAATGCCCTGGTGTCCGTCCTCCAGCGAGCGCATGGCCTTGCCAAAGGCCTCCTCAAAGGTGCGGCCGATTGCCATGATCTCGCCCACGGCCTTCATGCGCGTGGTGAGCGTGGGGTCGGTACCCTTGAACTTCTCGAAGGCAAAGCGCGGCACCTTGACCACACAGTAGTCGATCGTGGGCTCAAAGCAGGCGGGCGTGGCCTTGGTGATATCGTTGACGATCTCGTCGAGCGTGTAGCCCACGGCCAGGCGAGCGGCGGCCTTGGCGATGGGGAAACCCGTGGCCTTGGAGGCCAGCGCGGACGAGCGGCTCACGCGCGGGTTCATCTCGATGACGATCAGGCGGCCGGTCTGGGGGTTCACGGCAAACTGCACGTTGGAGCCACCGGTCTCGACACCGATCTTCTCCAGGATGGCGAGCGAGGCGACACGCATGCGCTGGTACTCAAGGTCGGAGAGGGTCTGCGCCGGCGCCACGGTGATGGAGTCGCCGGTGTGCACGCCCATGGGATCGAGGTTCTCGATGGAGCACACGATGATGCCGTTGCCGGCGTGGTCGCGCATGACCTCCATCTCGTACTCTTTCCAGCCCTCGATGGACTCCTCGACCAGCACCTCATGGGCAGGCGAGAGCTCAAGACCCTGGCTCACGATGGAGACGAGCTCCTCGTGGGTATGCGCGATACCGCCACCGGCGCCACCGAGGGTAAAGCTCGGACGCAGTACGCAGGGATAGCCCACGCGTTCGGCGATGGCCTCGGCGTCGGCGACGCTATAGGCGTAGCCCGAGCGCGCGACCTCCAGGCCGATCTCGGCCATGGCCTCGTTAAAGAGCTTGCGGTCCTCGCCGCGCTCGATGGCGGCCAGGTCACAGCCGATCATCTCGACGCCGTACTTGTCGAGCGTGCCGTCCTTTGCCAACTCGACGGCGGCGTTCAGACCGGTCTGGCCGCCCAGCGTGGGCAGCAGCGCGTCCGGATGTTCCTTTTTGATCACGCGCTCGATAAACTCGGCGGTGATGGGCTCAACATAGGTGCGGTCGGCCAAGCCCGGGTCGGTCATGATGGTCGCCGGGTTGGAGTTGACCAGGATGACCTCAAAGCCATCCTCCTTGAGCACCTTGCAGGCCTGGGCGCCGGAGTAGTCAAACTCACAGGCCTGACCGATAACGATGGGGCCCGAACCAATGACGAGGATACGCTTGATGTCAGTACGTTTCGGCATGTTAGTTCTCCTCGGTCGCAGCGTTCTCGGACTCGACGAAATTCCAGCCAGCCAGGCGGTCCTTCGCGGTGTCGATGTCCAGGTAGTTCTCCTCGCCGTCCATGAGTCGCGTAAAGGCGGTAAAGAGATAGTGGGCATCGGTGGGGCCAGGCGAAGCCTCGGGGTGGTACTGGACCGAGAAGCACGGGGCGTCGAGCAGCTGGATGCCCTCGGCGGTGCCGTCGTTGAGGTTCACATGTGTCAGGCGAATGCGACCAAAGCGCTCGTTCATCACGACCGGCGCGATTCCGCGGCGCACCCAGACGCGCAGATCTCCATCGGCCGCATGCTCGGTCTCGCCGCCGGAAAGCTCGGGGACAAGCTTGCCCAAGCTGGGGAACAGCAGGCCAAAGCCGTGGTTTTGCGCGGTGATCTCCACGCGACGGCTCACCAGATTCATAACCGGCTGGTTACCGCCACGGTGACCGAATTTAAGCTTTTCCATTTGGGCGCCGCAGGCCAGGCTGATCATCTGGTGACCAAGGCAAATGCCAAAGACCGGCACCTTGCCGATCAGCTGCTGCACCTGCTCATAGGTCTCCACCACGGCATCGGGATCGCCGGGGCCGTTGGACAAAAAGACGCCGTCGGGATTCATGTCGAGCACCTGCTGGGCGGGCGTATCCCACGGCACAACGGTGAGGTCGCAGCCAGCACGGACCAGGCCCTCCAGAATACCACGCTTCACGCCGCAGTCGTAGGCAACCACGTTGTGACGGGCAGGAGCGGCAGGAGCCAGCGCAAAGTCATGCTCGACGGGCAGGTCGCTCGCGGCGAACGCATGGGGCTCAGGGCAGCTCACGGTCTTGACCAGGTTCTCGCCCGCCAGCGTGGGCGCTGCGGCCAGACGCTCGGCAAGCTCGTCGACGTCGAAAATCTCGGTCGAGATAATGCCCATCTTGGAACCATTGTCGCGCAGATGGCGCACCAGAGCGCGGGTGTCGACACCCTCGATGGCGACGATGCCGTGAGCGCGCAGGTACTCCGGCACGCTGACGGCCGAGCGCCAGTTAGAAGGCGTGGCGCACATGTCGCGAACGATCATGCCGCGCATAGCCGGAGCGCTCGCAGGGCGCACGGCGTCGCCGGGGAAGGCCGACTGGACGTCGGTCTCGTCGATACCGTAGTTGCCGATCTGCGGGTAGGTCATGGTTACGATTTGGCCGGCATAACTCGGGTCGGTCATGACCTCAAAGTAGCCCTCGAGCGAGGTGTTGAAGCAGACTTCGCCGGTCGCGGTGCCCTCGGCGCCGCATGCACGTCCATAAAAAATGGTCCCATCCTCAAGATACAGGATACAGGGACCGCAGGTGCCCTTGCTGGTTTTGGCCAGCATACGCTGGCAAAGCTCGCTGGGCGCGAAGGTGCGGGCGGCAGCGCCCGCGGTATGGTTGTTCGCCATAATTCTCCTTCCCGGTCTCACAGGACCGGCTTAAAGGTGTGTAGTTAGGCCTCGCGGTATTGTAACCGCAAGCATGCCTCATGGCGTTAATTTCATCGAAATGTTTACGAAATGATAATTATGACTTTCTATGCATAATGATTATTTAATCCCCGTCCCAGAAAAATTATCCCGCGTGGGCTTGTGACTCACGCGGGATAATGGCCTCTTACTTTTGCTTGTCCTGTTCCAGCAGATCGGACGGTGAGCGATCGGGCTTGCCGCCGCGGAAAATCTCGCGGCCATGCAGACGATGCTCCAGGTCACGTTCGGCCTTTTCCTCGTCAATCTTGGTCTGGCTCACCACCGGGTCCTCGATCAGCGACGAAACCGAGTTCACCTGTTTTTGAATGCGCTCGGCAATGGTGTCGTCCATGCTTACGATGCGCATCTTCCAGTCGATACTCGTGGCGTTGGATGAGCTCTTGGTCCACACAAACGTCAAAATGGCGCTCTGATGACCCCGCGCGGGGAACATGCCAAAAAAGGAATCGTGCTGAATGTTGCTATCCTCGTCGATATAGGCGTGAACGTTATACACCACGCGGTCAATCTTGTCGTTGAGCAGGGCGTTGGTCGCAAGCGCCGCGGCCTGGATCTGCCCGTTGGACAGCAGCTCGAGCTCATTGGCAGACGACGTGTCCAACACCGTCACCTCAACCGTGCCCGTACGCTCATCGGCTTCATCGACGGTAAAGTCGAGTGGGAACTGCGTAAAGCCGTTGCCCCACTCAAGGCCGCCCTTCAGCGCCGTCGAAACGGTATCCACCGAAACGCTCTCGGACAGGTTGGCGGTATTCAGACGGCGCATCACGCCGTAGCCGATCTGCATGCCCACGATCAGCACCAGAATACCGATGACCACGGCCATCGCGGTCTTCGTAATGGTATGGCTCACCTGCGAGCCCGAAGGATCGTCCTCGGACAGCGGGTCGATATGTTTTGCCTGGCTCGCGCGGTCCTCGCTGCGCAGCTGCGCTAGCGCCGCTTTGTCACCGCGCTTGGCCGCAGCCTCCTTCTCACGCATGCGCTCGGTACGCTTTTTGGCGAGCGTGGGATCCAAGACGCCGGATGCATCGATTTCGGAGAATAACTCCGTCACTTCTTCCGGAGTCAAAGGGTTCTTGTCAGCCATAAACTTCCTGTCATATCAATCAGTCGAGCTCGTGCGCACGCGCACCTTCGAACTGCATTCGATAGTAACGGGCATAGGTGCCGCCACGGGCGAGAAGCTCCTCGTGCGTGCCACGCTCCACAACGCGACCATGCTCAACGGTCGCAATCTCATCGGCATGCTTAATAGTCGAAAGACGATGGGCGATGATAATCGTGGTGCGGCCGCGTGCCAGCTCTTCGAGTGACTCCTGCACCGCCTCCTCGCTCTCGTTATCCAAAGCACTCGTCGCCTCGTCCAAAATCAGGATCTTGGGGTTCTTGAGAAACACGCGCGCGATGGCAACGCGCTGCTTCTGTCCGCCCGAAAGACGGCTGCCGCGCTCGCCCACCACGGTGTCGTAGCCCTGCGGAAGCGACTCGATAAAGGCATCGATGTTGGCGCGACGGGCGGCCTCGGCGATCTCTTCTGCCGTAGCGCCCGGCTTGCCGTAGGCGATGTTCTCGCCGATTGTTCCGTCAAACAGGTAGACATCCTGCTGCACCAGGCCGATGGCGCGGCGCAGGCTCTGCTGCGTCACATCGCGCACGTCCTGGCCGTCGATGCTAATGGATCCGGCAGCCACGTCATAAAAGCGCGGCAGCAGCGAACAGGTCGTGGACTTGCCACCGCCCGAAGGACCAACCAAAGCGATGGTCTGCCCGGGCTTGATGGACAGATTCATATGGTCGATAACGGGACGCTCTTCGGCATCGCCCTCGCCCAGCTCAACGTCCTC
Source organism: uncultured Collinsella sp. (assembly GCA_900552995.1). Taxonomy (GTDB): domain Bacteria; phylum Actinomycetota; class Coriobacteriia; order Coriobacteriales; family Coriobacteriaceae; genus Collinsella. The sequence goes on along the minus strand of USBX01000002.1, from coordinate 20,012 downwards.
GTAGTTAAAGCACACGTCGTGATAATCCACGGCGCCGGCGGTCACCTGCAGATCCGTGGCGCCCGGCTTGTCCTGGATATCCGGCGCGGTCGAGAGTACCTCGTCCATGCGCTTAAAGCCGGCGATGGCCTTCTGATACGTTTCGGCCGAATTGACGAGTGTCTCGAGCGGCGTGCAGAACAGCGAAATGTAGAGCGCGAAGGTCGCCATATCGACCGCCTGCAGCTGTCCCTGGGCGACCAGCCAGCCGCCCAGCAGCACCACGATCACATAGAGCACACCCGAGAGCAGGCCATACGTCGCAGTATAGACGCCCATGGCATGATACATGTTCTCCTTGGACGAAAGATAGCGATTGTTGGAGGCGCGGAACTTAGAGCGCTCGGTCTCCTCATTGGCAAAGCTCTTGACCACGCGCATGCCCGCCAGCGAATCCTGCAGCTGCGCATTGATGCCGCTGATCTTTTTGCGGTTGTCGCTAAAGACCTCGCGCATGCGCATGTTCTGCCAAAACATGATGACCGAAAACGCTGCTGTCACCGCAGCCATGGCAAGCGCCAGCACCGGGGCGATGGTAAAGAGGATCACAAACGAGCCGATAATCTCGATGCCGCAGATGATGATCCACTCGGGCACGTGGTGCGCCGCCTCGCAGATATCGAACAGGTCGTTGACCACGCGGCTCATCATGTCGCCCGAGCTGTTACGGTCGAAGTACGCAAAGCTAAAGCGCTCATACTGGTCGAACAGGTCCTCGCGCATCTTGGACTCCATGCGCGCACCCATCACGTGACCCCAATAGCTCACAAAATAGCGGCAGGCGCAGCGGATGACATACATCAGCACCAAACCCACCGCGATCATACCGAGCGCCTGCATAATGGCAGCATGACCCTGGGTAAACAGCCCACCGGTCAAATTGCGCAGGATAATGGGGAACGCCAGGTCAATGGCGGCAAGCACCAGAGCACAAACAGTATCGGCAACAAAAAGCCCCATCTGGGGCTCGTAATACGAGAGAAACCTTTTAAACATGCAATCCTCGAAGAGAAATAAATAGCGTGAGAAATCCGGTTGAACCGGTCAGGCTGAAAACAAAGCGTCCCAACAAGCATAACGCCAATGTTCTGGCAGCGTCAGCGAAAACGTCCCTAAGCGAGCAAGGTGCCTTGAAAGAGGAGCGACGCGTACTTCGGTACGCGAGCGACGATTGAAAGGCAGATTGCCGCTTAGGGGCGTTTGCAGCGTCGACTCGTTACGCGGTTTGGTAAAACCGCGTAACCTAGAGCTCCGCACCCCCAAGGCGATGCGCGATGCTATCGCAGGCCAAGGCGCCCACGACGGTCTTGGCGTCTTCGATCTTGCCGTCGAGCACGGCGTCGATCAGCTCGTGCAGCGGCACCAGGTCCACGTTGACAAACTCGTCATCGTCGGGGTTGGGCGCATCAAACTCGAGCTTGGTAGCCAAGTAGATGTGGATGATCTCATCGCAAAAACCGCAGGACGTGACAATCGACGTCAAAAAGCGAATGCGACCAGCCCTAAAGCCCGTCTCCTCATGCAGTTCGCGCTTGGCGCAATCGAGCGGGTCCTCACCTGGATCGAGCTTGCCGGCGGGAATCTCGACCGTCACGCGGTCGATGGCGGTGCGGTACTGACGCACCAGTACGATCTTGCCGCTCTCGGTCAGCGCCACAACGGCCGCCGCACCCGGATGGCGAACGATATCGCGGGCGCTGCGGCGACCGTTGGGCAGCTCAACCTCAAGACGGTGGACGTCGAGGATCTTGCCCTTCCAGGCGCACTCCTCCGAAAGAATCTTCTCGTGCAGCTCGGCATCGTGCGGGTCATCGTCGCCCAGCACCAGCGCCGGCTCGTCAGCGACCTCGCCACCAGGTTCGCCCTCGGCGTGCCCATACACGCGGCTGTCCTCCTCGACGATCCGCGCATCCACGAGCTCTTCGTTCTTTTCGTCCATCCGTCTCATTCCTCTCGGACTTTAGGCATCCCAGGCGTCGCGGCCGCGCAGCGCGCGCAGGCCGATGTCGTGACGCAGGGTCTTACCCTCAAAATCAATCTTCTCGCAGGCCTCATAGGCAAGGTTGCGAGCGTTCTCGAGCGTGTCGCCCAGAGCGGTCACGGCAAGCACGCGACCACCATTGGTCAAGAGCTGGCCGTTCACCGCAGCAGTGCCCGCGTGGTACACGGTCACGTTCTCCATGGCCTCGGCATCGGTGATACCGGTGATGACCTTGCCCTTCTCGTAGCTGCCGGGATAGCCCGCACTCGTCAGGACAACGGCCACGGCCCACTCGTCGCGCCAGTCGAGCTCAATCTGATCGAGCTCACAGTTGGCGCAGGCCAGCATAACCTCAACCAGGTCGTTCTTAAGGCGCGGCAGCACGACCTGCGTCTCGGGGTCGCCAAAGCGGGCATTGAACTCCAGCACCTTGGGGCCGGCAGGCGTGAGCATAAAGCCGCCATACAGGCAGCCGCGGTAGTCGATGCCCTCGGCAGCAAGCTCGGCAACGGTCTGCTCCATGACCGCCACCATGGTGGCGTGCTCCTCGTCGGTCACGATGGGCACCGGGCTGTAGACGCCCATGCCGCCGGTGTTGGGGCCCTTGTCGCCCTCGAGGGCGCGCTTGTGGTCCTGCGAGGTGGCCATGGGGCGCACGGTCTTGCCGTCGGTAAAGGCGAGCAGTGAGCACTCGGGACCAACGAGCATCTCCTCGATAACCACGGTGTTGCCGGCATCGCCAAAGGTGCCGCCAAAGCACTCGCGCACGGCCTCCTCGGCCTGCTCAAGTTCGGTCGCCACGATAACGCCCTTGCCCGCGGCAAGGCCGTCGGCCTTCACGACCAGCGGAGCGCCCTGCTCGCGCACGTAGGCGAGAGCCGAAGCCTCGTCGGTAAACGAACCATAGGCTGCCGTCGGAATGCCCGCACGCTCCATGAGCTGCTTGGAGAACAGCTTGGAACCCTCCATCTGGGCACCCTCGGCACCCGGGCCAAAGCAGGGAATACCCGCCGCGCGCACGGCGTCGGCCACGCCCGCCACGAGCGGAGCCTCGGGGCCAATTACCACGAGTCCACATCCGTGGCTCTGCGCAAACGCCGCCACGGCCGCAGGATCGCAGTCGTCGAGAACAACGTTCTCGCCGCAGCTCGCGGTGCCGCCGTTACCCGGCGCGATGTAGAGCTTGCCGGCGCGCGGTGATGCTGCGAGCTTAGCTGCCAAAGCATGCTCACGGCCGCCGCTGCCCAACAACAGGATGTCGATGGTTTGAGTGTCCGCCTTCAAGGGTGCCTCCTCTATGGATGAACGGCCCGCTCCGCGCGAGCCCTTTGCAAGCAAATATACCCCTCGGCCGCCCGTCCGGGCTGCAAAGGGGTATATCGCAATAACCAAATAGTCCCGATTACTTCCAGAATCGGTTGATGATCTGCTCGCGACCGGCGCCAACGCCAATGAACGTCACGCGGGTGTGTGCCAGATCCTCGATAAACGCCACGTAGTCCTGAGCCTCTTGCGGCAGCTCATCAAAGCTGCGACAACCGGTGATGTCGCACTTCCAGCCGGGGAGTTCCTCGTAGATGGGCTTGGCATGCTCAAAGCGCACCTGATGCTCGGGCACGCTGGTGTAGCGCTCGCCATCGACGTCGTAGGCCACGCACACCTTGATGGTGTCGAAGGCCGAAAGCACGTCGAGCTTGGTCAGGGCGATATCGGTGAGGCCGTTGACGCGCGAGGCGTAGTTGGCGATGGGGCCGTCGAACCAGCCGCAGCGACGACGGCGACCGGTGGTCACGCCGTACTCATAGCCCTCCTCGGTCAGCGTGTGACCGGCCTCGGACTCATAGGAAAGCTCGGTGGGCATGGGGCCCGAACCGACGCGGGTGATATAGGCCTTCATGACGCCCAGCACGCGGTCGACGTTCTTCATGCCCACGCCGGAGCCGGTGATGGCGCCGCCGGCGGTGCAGTTGGAAGACGTCACGTACGGATAGGTGCCGTGATCGATGTCGAGCAGCGTCGCCTGGGCGCCCTCAAACAGCAGGTCCTTGCCCTCATCGATCATGTTGTTGAGCAGCAGGCTCGTCTCGGTGATGTAGGGGCGCAGACGCTCGGCCATGGGCAGGTACTCGTCGCAAATCTGGTCCACGGTGTAGGTGGGCAGGTTGTAGATGAGCTCGAGCTCAGGGTTCACGCGGGCGAGAGCGGTCTCCAGCTTGTCGCGGAACAGTGCCTCGTCCAGCATGTCCTGCATGCGCAGACCAATGCGGGCCATCTTGTCCTGATAGCACGGACCGATACCGCGCTTGGTGGTACCGATGTTCTTCTTGCCGAGCTTCTGCTCAAAGGCGCCATCCAGATCGATGTGGTACGGCATGATGACATGCGCGTTGCCGCTGATCTTGAGATTCTTGGTGGTGATGCCGTCGGCCTCGAACATGTCGATCTCCTCAAGGACAACCTTGGGGTTGACGACGCAGCCGTTACCGATCACCGACACGTGGTCGGAATACATGATGCCGGAGGGCACCTGGTGCAGGCCGTACTTCTTGCCGTTGACGACGATGGTGTGGCCGGCGTTGTTGCCGCCCGAGTAGCGCACGACGGCATCGAAGTCGCCGGCGACCAGGTCGCAAATCTTACCCTTGCCCTCATCGCCCCACTGGGCACCGACCAAAACGGTTGACGGCATGTTTACTCCTTACATTCATGGACTGTCTACGCGCCACGCCGGCACGCAGAAGCACAAAACATTCCCAGTATACCCGTGCAACGGGCGCCTGTCCTACTCCTCGGCATGTGCCCCATCAAGCTCATAGAACTTAGTGGATGCCGGCAGGAACATCAGGTCGACGTCGCCGATCGGGCCCGAACGGTTCTTGGCCACGACGATACGCGTAACGCCCTCGTCGGGTCGATCGTCGCGCGAGGCTTCGGCCTCGTCGGCGGAGCGGTCCAAGAACATAACGATATCGGCGTCCTGCTCGATGGAGCCCGATTCACGAAGGTCGGAAAGCTGCGGGCGCTTGCCGGTACGGGATTCGACCTGACGCGAGAGCTGCGACAGCGCGATGAGCGGGATCTTGAGCTCCTTGGCCATGATCTTCAGACCACGCGACATCTCGGAGACCTCGACGGTACGGCTCTCGGAGCGGCGTCCCGGCGGAGGACTCACCAGCTGCAGGTAGTCCAGGATGATGATGGCCTTCTCCTTGTTGTGGAGCATGCGGCGGCTCTTGGCGCGAATCTCGGTCACTGTGGTGCCGGGCGTATCGTCAATCAGAATATCGAGCTTGGACAAGGTCTGCGTGGCCTCGTTGATATTTGCCCACTGCTCGGGGCTAATGCGGCCCATGCGGAAGTCACTGATCGAAATCATGGCGTAGGCGCAAATCAGACGCTGGGCAATTTCCTTGCCCGACATCTCCAGAGAGAAGAAGCCGACGGTATAACCGGCGGCGGCGGCGTTGAGCGCCAGGTTCAGGGCGAACGACGTCTTACCCACAGCAGGGCGGGCGCCGATGATGATGAGCTGGCCCTCGCGAAAACCCATGAGCATGCGGTCGAGCGACGGGAAGCCCGTGGGCACGCCCGCAGCCTGGCCGCCGGCCTGGCACACTTCCTCGGCCTCGTTATAGGCCTCGACCATAAACTCGGTCAGCGTCTTGTAGCTCGACTTGACCTCGCGCGCCGTGACCTTGAGCAACTTGCTCTCGGCCAGCTCCACGACCTCTTTGGTGTCGGTGGGGGCGTTGTATGCCAGCGCGTTGATCTCGTTGGTGGCGCCGATCAGCTCACGCAGCATCGAATCGCGGCGAACGATAGCGGCATGGTGCTGCCAGTTGACGAGCGACAGGGTCTGACCCATCAACTCCAAAATGTACGCTTCGCCGCCCACGGCATCGAGCTTGTTGATGCTTCGCAGGTAATCGATCAGCGAGATGGAGTCGATGGGAATGCGGCTGTTGTACATATCGACCATCGCGGTATAGATGGTCTTATGAATGGGCCGGTAGAAGTCATCGGGCTGCAGCTCGACCTGGGCCTCTTCGACTACCTCGGGCGATAGCAGCATGGCGGCCAGTACATTGGCCTCTGCATCTTGGTTTTGGGGGAGACCCAACTTGGAACCACGGTCCTCGACCGTCAACCCGGTCTCCCTATCGTCATATGCCATGAGCATCCTCATTCATATCGCTTGCGAGCATTCATAGTATCAGTCACAGTCCCAAAACGGGCCGCGCCCCGGCAATCATCACCGGACGAAACGGATGAACGGTCCCGCATTTAGGACTTCACCGCAACGCCTGCCACGGCGCTCGCTGAGCGTAGAAAATAAAAGGGCGCCCTGGTTTCCCAGAGCGCCCTTCTTAGAACAAGATTGTTGCGTTGCAGCAAATGCTACTCGGCAGCAGCCTCAGTCTCGACCTCGGCGGTCTCGGCCTCGGCGACCTCAGCGGCCTCCTCGACCTCAGCCTCGGCAGCGAGCTCCTCGGCGGTAACGCCGACGAGAACGACAACCTCGGCCTTGATCTCGCGGTACAGCGAGATGGCAACGGTGTGGGCACCGGCAACCTTGATGGGCTTACCGAGCTCGACGCGCTTGCGGTCGATGTCCATACCGAGCTGAGCCTTGATGGCGTCAGCGATCATAGCGGCGGTAACGGAGCCAAAGAGGATGCCCTCGTCGCCGACCTTGACGTCAACGGTGACCGTCTTGCCCTCGAAGGCAGCCTTGGTCTCGTTGGCGGTAGCCAGACGGACGGCCTCGCGCTTGGCGATGTTGTTGCGACGCTCGTCAAGCTGCTTGAGGTTGCCCTTGGTGGCGGCAACAGCGAGCTTCTTGGGGAACAGGAAGTTCTCAGCGTAACCCTGAGCGACCTCTACGACGTCACCCTCGCCGCCCTTGCCCTTGATCTCATCGAGAAGAATAACCTTCATGATGCGTCTCCCTTCTTAGCCGCGGTCGCGGTTGCCACGAGAGGAAACCACGGGGACGGTGTACGGCAGGAGAGCCATCTCGCGGGCGCGCTTGATGGCGTTGGCGATGTCATGCTGATGCTGCGTGCAAGCGCCAGTGACGCGACGGGGCTTGATCTTGCCACGGTCGGTCATGTACTTACGGAGAAGCTGAGTGTCCTTATAGTCGATGAACTCAGTGTTCTCCTTGCAGAACTGGCAGTACTTACGACGCGGCTGACGTGCAGAAAAATCATTAGCCATGTCAAAATACCTTTCATTTGGCAACTTCGGCGAACCGAAGCCGCCTCTCACTCAAAAATAGGTGAACAACCCTTAGAACGGGATGTCCTCATCGTAGACGTCGACCGCGGGCGGCGTAGCCACCGGTGCGACAGGACGTGCTGCGGGCGCGGGAGCTGCGGGGGCGTAACCACCCTGATCGTAGCCACCCTGGCCACCACGGGAGCTCATAAACTCGATCTCATCGACGATGACCTCAAGCTTGCTCCGGCGCTGGCCGTCGCGCTCCCAAGAGCTGTAGCGCAGCTTGCCCTCGATCGCGACCTTGTTTCCCTTTGCCAGGAAACGGCTCACGGCCTCGGCGCGGGTGCCGAACATAGTGCAGTCGACAAAGTTGGGATAGTCCTCCCACTCGCCAGTCTGCGCGTTACGGCGACGATCGTTCACGGCGACGCCAAAGGACAGAACCTGGGTTCCGCCGGCGGTGGCGCGCAGCTCGGGATCGCGGGTGAGGTTACCGGTGATGTTCACTCGATTGATGCTCATAACTCACTACTTCCTCTTGGGGCACAAGCCCAGTCCAAAACGACAGTCTTACTCCTGGTCGTCGCGACGGACGATCATGTGGCGGACCACAGCGTCGGTGATGCGCAGAACGCGATCAAGCTCGGCGATCTGGGTAGGATCTGCGTGGAAGTTGATGAGGGTGTAGTCACCATCGGTGAGGTCGTTGATCTCGTAGGCGAGCTTGCGCTTGCCCCACTCGTCAACGGAGTCGACCTTGCCAGCGCCCTCAGCGATCGTGGTATCGATACGCTTCATAACAGCGAGACGAGTCTCGGGGTCGAGCGACGGGTCAACAAAGAACAGCAGTTCATAAGCCTTCATATTGTCACCTCCTCTGGGCAAATGTGGCTTCAGGTCGTGAAGGTGCGCCTGAAGCAGGAAAAGACTTGGTAATAATATCTTTCAACCTCCTAGGCTGCAAGAATATGCAGCTACAACCTCATGACCTCCACATATGCCCATACTCACACGACGTTTCATGCGCATTCCAACCAAATGCTGACCAAAAGCTTGACGGATCTGTTGACAAGATACGGTGCCGTGGGGACAAGCTGAGCCAAGCCGCAGGTCAACGGGCACAAGGCTGTGGTCGCAAAATGCATACCAGTGGCCCACAGCACCACCCAAAGATTTTTAAATTCATTGCCAAGTCGCTTATGAATACCCTTTTTTGAACAATTGAGTTGATCAACCACGCTGGTCGGAAGCCGTTTTTTGGCACCTCAAGCCCCACTGCAGCGCCAAGCACGGCCAAGCGTTTTAAAAAATGCCAACTTTTCTGTTTGCACTTTGCGATTCCTCGTGTATACTGACTTTCGCATTTAACGGAGAGTTGTCCGAGTGGCCGAAGGAGCACGATTGGAAATCGTGTAGGCGTCAAAAGCGTCTCCAGGGTTCAAATCCCTGACTCTCCGCCAGTTAATTCCAAAGCAGGCCTTCGAGCCTGCTTTGTTTTTACCCCACGCGGAGGGGTGGCAGAGTGGTTGAATGCGGCGGTCTCGAAAACCGTTTGGCCTGTATAAGGTCACGAGGGTTCGAATCCCTCCTCCTCCGCCATTTTGGTTGAGAAAGCTCCCGAAAACGGGGGCTTTTTTGTTTAGAGTCCCTTACAAGCAAATACGGCGGAGGAGGAGGGATTCGAACCCGCCAGGGCGCGGAGCGTAAAGAAAACGCGCCAGTGGCGCGTTTTTAGCGCAGCGCGGTCGGCGTAAGCCGACCGGATAAATTTTGAGCGCTGCTCAAAATTTAGACATCCCTCCTATTCAACCACGCCCCCATCGCGTTCAGCATCGACCCAGATCCCCAAACATGGAACCTACGCCCGCATCCAGTCCCGACCGTTTGCCGAGCAATAGGGTCGCAATCGGCGCCGAACATGTACTATGTACGGGCATTGTCCAAATCCGTAATCCAAAGGACCCCATCTTGCCCGTCGTCGCCGCTATGACCGTTACCTCACACGCCACGGATGCCATGGTCGCCATCCCGTTTTGGCTCGAAATGTTCGCCGTCGTCGCGGCTTCAATCTCGGGCGTGTTGGTCGCGCGCGAGCACAAACTCGACCTGGTGGGTGCAGTTGCGCTCGCCGTGGTCTGTGGCTTGGGCGGCGGTCTTTTACGCGACATGACGCTGCAGGTGGGCAACGTCTACATCCTCAACCAGCCAATGGCGCTGCCGCTTTCCATTGCCACGGCAGCCATCATCTATATTTTCCCGGCAATCGTCGACAAGCCCGAAAAACTCATTCCCCTGCTCGACATCATCTCGGTCGGCATCTACGCCGCCACTGGAGCAGACAAGGCGCTGGTCTACGGCTTTGCACCGGCGGTGTGCATCATGATGGGCTTTTTCACCGCGGTGGGCGGCGGCATGCTGCGCGACAGTTTTATGGGCGTGGTACCGGGCATTTTCCAGCGCACCAACTTCTATGCCATCGCAGCCATCGCCGGCTCGGCGAGCTATGTATGCCTTGTCATGAGCGGTGTCGTCAGCAACATCACCGCGTTGATCGTATGCGTTGCGGTAACCATGGGGCTGCGCTGGCTGTCGCTGCGTTTTGACATCAAAAGCCCCACCGAAGAGGACATCGCGCGCTTTTTGCACCACAAAAAGTAGATTGCGCGGGCTCATCCTTCGAAATGCAACCGAGAGGTTCTTTTAGAGCGCCCACGCGTTGGGTACCCTGTTAGGTGCATATCGAGCATCTGACGAAGGATTCACTATGCCCCACAATCAATTCCCGTCGACCCAACGCCGTAAAGCGTGGGGCCGCATCACCATCCTATTCGCGCTCATCGCTCTGGCGCTCACCGCACTTCCCGCTACGGCTCTTGCCGGCACGGACACCGCAGGCAACGTACTTGCGACCGACAATGACGCCAATTCGTCCGGCGTCGAAGGTGACCTGTACTGGGCAGGTCAGGCCCTCAACTTGGACGATGCGTCCATCGGCCGCGACATAATTGCAGCAGGCGAGAGCCTCTCCATCCGCGACTGCACGGTGGGCGGCGCCGTCCGCTTGGCGGCGCGCACCATCGACATTGCCAAGACTACGGTTGATGGCAGCGTGACCGTTGCCGGCCAGCATGTCGTGCTCAATTCCGACAGCACCGCCAACTGTTTCTATGCGATAGGCGAGACGGTTGCCCTGCGCGGCTCTACCAAGTCGGCAGCGCTTGCGGGCGATACGGTGACTATCGATGGCACCGTCGAGGGCGATGTCGAGGTTTGGGCCGATAAGCTCATCCTGGGCAAGAACGCCCACATCACCGGCACCGTGAACGCGCACGTCTCCGAGGACCCCGAGCGCGCCGCGGGAGCCGAGGTCGGCGCGCTCAAGATCGACCGCACCGAGAGCGAGGATACTTCCACCGTTAACGATGTCATCGGCGGTATCGTCGCCGCGGCACTCTCGACTTGCTTTGTCGCCCTACTGCTCGAGCTCGTCTTTCCGCGCGCAACCGCCAGCGCCGCCGGCATGCTCCACCAGCGCCCCATGCCCCTGTGGGTGAGCGGTCTTCTGGGCACGATTGCTATCGTCCCCGCCGTCCTACTGCTAATTATCTCTATCGCTGGTCTGTCGCTTGCCGGAGCCCTCATGTGCGGTGTTATTGGCATCGCGCTGGTGTCGAGTGCCTTCGCGGGCTGCGCCATTGCCCGCATGGTCGGACACAACCAGAACCGCTACGCCATGGCAGCCGTGGGCGGCGTAATCGCAGGCGCCCTCACGGGGCTTCCCCTCGTAGGTGACTTCATCAGCGGCGTAGCCTTTGTCTTTATGCTCGGCTACGTTATCCAGATCATCTGGCGCAACGCTCACCTCAAGTCGCAACAGCCGGCTAATACGCCGGAACTCCCCACCGCTTAGCAGCCGATCACCATAAAGGGGCCAGGCACCTTTGTGGTGGTGCAAAGGGGTCAGGTTACTTTGCACCAACAAACGAGGCGGGGCACTCGGTCATATCGACCGGGTGCCCCGCTTTTCTTGGAGGGTTCTCTAGTAACTTTTTTTAAAACCAATGATCATCAGGTCGGTAGGCCTGCGCGTCACTCGTTACGGAGGCAGTACGCCATTGAGCAAAGGGGGGGCAATTATTTTTCACGGCGACCTCCTCCCCGCTTGATGACGAGCGCGGCGACAATAGCCGCCACTCCGATGGCAGCCAAAGCCGCCACCAGCACCAACGTTCTATCTCCCGTCGAGGGCATAAAGCCTCGACTTACTTCTTTGCTTGGGGTGTTGAGCACCGACAGTTCAATCGAACCCGTCCCGGCATCGGCTGCGTCAACCCGCAGAGGGCTTTCGACCGATACAGTCACCTTGGGCTTCGCGGCCGTCACCTGTTTAACGTCCAGACCCTCGGCCGCAACCGTCACCGTACGTTTGCCCTCAAAGGCGGTGTAGCCTTTGGGTGCCGCGACCTCTTCGACGGTATAGACGCCCGCGTCCACACCGGTCAATTCCACATGGCCGTCCGAGCCCGTGGTGACGCACGCGTCAACATCCGTCGACCACGAGCCGTCAGTCGTTAGGATGCGGCCGCGGTCATCGATGATGCGCAGCTTGGCGCCCGCGAGCGGCTTATCGTCCGAGCTTGAGCGCTTGATCAGACTGAGTCCCCAGGTATAGGCGCACGCGTCATCGCTCGGCGTGCGGGTGAAGCCGGCGTCACCGGACTGGTCGGCGAGAGGAGAGCGCGGGTAAAGCAGGTAGACCTCGTTGGGGTTGCCCTTGGTGGCGCCTCGATTGCAGTTGGCCCCCAACGGCGCATTGTAGACAGCAACCACGCGGGCGCCCGCGGCGAAGGCGTCGGCCCCGCCGAGCGCGGCGACCAGGTCGCCGGTGCGCACGGTGAAGGCATTGCCCTCGACCGAGACCCTGCACTGTGAAGTAATGTCCGTCCACCCTTTAGCCAGCGTCGAGTTGGCGTTACCGCCCTCACATGTGACGGCGTCAAAGCCGCCGTCCGCGCCCGCCGCCACGTACACGCGCATGCTCGCGGCCGCCTTGGAGGGGTCGAGCCCCGCGCTCATGGTGTCGACGAACTGCACCGTGTAGGTGTCGTAGGCGGTGAGCCCCGCCGGGACCGTGGCCGAGAGGCGCCAGTACAGGTCGTCGCCGACCGTGGCGTCGGCGGCCTTCTGCCAGGCGGCGGTGCTGTCCTCCAGCACGTGCTTGGCGACCTTGGGGGTCGCCGCCTTGGGCTTGACGGTGACGGCGCTGCCGCCGACCAGGGCCATGATCGGCGCGGTGCCGGCCTCGCCCTGGGCGATGGCGTCGTCGTCGGCGACGATGAGCCAGTAGCCACAGGGCAGCTCGGCCGTCGTGCCCGCGTTAAGGGCCACGGACACGGCGCCTGCTTTGACAATTGCGCGGGCAAGTTTTGCCGTCAGCGCGGTCGTCATGTGCCCGTCGGCATTCATCCATTCGGCAGCCTCTTGCGCCGTCGATGTCGAGCTATCGAGCCCCGCATCATGTAGCACCGAAAGAGCAGTTTGACGAACCGTGTCATTCGCCCACGTTACGTCAGTTGCAATTTTTTGGCCAGCATCGTCGACAACGGTCGCCGAAAAGAGCTGGTACGCGTCATACCGCGTCGCAACCGTACCGTCCACCGTGATGGCACCGGTATCGGCAGCATGAGCCGTCCCAGGGGCAATCGCGAAAGACAGAATAGCGACCATGATTGTCGTCGCGGCAGCCAACAAGCGGCGGTTAAGCCTACTCACGGCCACCACCTCGATCTTGATCGCGATGGCGACGAGCATGCATCCACGTCGCGGCAAAACACAACAGCGAAGCGCCAGCCAGATACGTCATAGTCAAGCCAGCCCCGCCCGCCTCAGGAAGCGTGGTCGAATACTTGTTGATAAAAGTCGGCGGCACCTGGGAGTCATCGTCATACGTGACGACGGTGTCGAGCTGCTCACTTTTATTGTCGATAGTCACGTTAACCGTGACATTGTGCCCGACTGTGTCGTAGGTGATGTGGTCCTTGACGTTGTTCTCGGCGCCATCGGGGACGACCTCGGAGATGGTGTATGTGTAGGTATCAGCCTTGTTGTAGTCGACGTTGAAAGAGACATTGCCCCCGGCGTCGTTGGTCACCGTCTGGAGCACCCTGCCCTCGGCATCCTTGAGCTCGAACGAGAACTGTCCCGCCTTGAAGGTGCCACCTTCAAGCACTTTCTTTGCTTTAATAACCGCAGAGCCCGTTAGGCGATTGTCGTAGATCCAGATCTCGTCCTTCTTTGTATCGTCGATGATCTCCGCACCGTCGACGATGTCCTTTGCCTTAGTTAGCGCAGCCTGATAATCCTCTTCGCTCGCGCTGCCCTTGAGCATGATCCACGTGGGATCGGCCTTGGCATAGCCAACAGGCGCCTTGGTCTCCACGAGCTGGTAGAGCACGCAATTACTCATCTTCTTGTCGCTTGTGCCGAACGAGATTTTGCCGTTGTCGTCGGTCGCGGCCTCGTAAAACGGCGTTCTGGCGTTCTCTACATTTCCGTCATCCGCAACCTGGTCCATATTCACGCTGTAGAGCGTGAACTCCGCCCCTTTGAGCGTAGCACCGACCTGCTGCGCATCGTATTTGGTCATCGTGATATCGTAGCCGTTGCCGCCCGCACTGGCAGAAGCGCTCTGGATGGTCCATTTTTGCTCGTCGATCGCCGAGCCTTCCGTCACACCCGTAAGCTCGGCGGTATTGGAAAGAGACACCTCTTCACCGGGGTTTCCGGTCGGGATAACTTCGTACTCGACCTTGAGGTATTTCTCGTCGGGCACCTCAAGAGTCAACTTCGTACGCGAGCCAGATTCATCCTTGACTTGTTCCATCTTCGACGAATAGTCCTTATCAGTCAGCGGTGACCAGGCACCGTTCACGCACTCATAGACCTTAAGCGTCGACGGCACCAGCGTGCACTCGGCATCCATGGTGTCCACGAGCTCGAGGAAGTCAGTGCCATTCTTAAGGGCAACGCCAGACTCGTTAACAAGAATGGTGTACTTAATACGGTTGCTATTACTGACTTGCTCACCAGTCTTTTTGATGACGTTGTTCTTGATGGTGACGGTGCCGCTACCGATATCGAATTTCTTGTCTCCCGACTCGGCGCTTGCCGAGTTGGTGAACTTCACCTCATTCTTAGAGACATCGAGCTCGCTGCGCTTGACCGCTGTTTTGTATGTGAGCTTCGCATAGCCGGCATAGTCGCCAAGCCCAGTTGTGGGGATGGAGAAAGTGACCGTATTGCCGGCGCTGCTGACGTTGTCGGTGGCAAGCTGTTGATTATCAACGACCGTCTTGGCCTCACTTCCGCGACCAAGCCCCGTATGCTCTTCGTAGGGATTCTGCACGAGCGTGAACTTTGCGGAATTCGCAACATAGCTCATACCATCCGGAAGGCTATCAACGATATTCAGCGGTTTCCCGCCCAGCTTTCCAGCTCCAAAGCATTCGAACTCGCCATTTGCGCCCTTATTACCCTTTTGGCGGTTTGCATACACCGTCCAGTCGACGATCCAGGCGCCCTTCTCATCCGAGCCGTTAACGGTATGCCAATCGAAGTTCTCAACCCAAGACACCTTCGACTCCGCTTTCGGCTTCTCGACCGCAGGCTTCGTTTCTTGGTTGACAACGTACTTGACGGGTTCGGTGAACGACCGCTGTAATTTCAGGCCCGGCGCGCTGACCGACGCAAAGTTTGAGTACCAGCCCGACAGCGCTTCTGATGTGGTGTTGTAGGTGATAACGGCGTAGTCCTCCTTCTCGAGAGCGGCTTTCACTTTGTCGGTAACGATGATTTTGAGGTCGTAGTTTTTCTTTGTTTCATTACCCGGATAGCTGGTCGTTGGTCTCCAGTCGGTGCCCGGAACCAGCTCGGTATTGCCGATTTTAATGGTAATGGAGCTTTCGTCGACACCGAGTTTCTGCGACCATGCCGACTGAAACGTGTCCTTCACCGTCACCTCGCCTGGATGGACCGCATTGACGATCGCCTTCAGCGCGACCTTCGTCTCCCATGTCGCCCTGCCCGTCGTCGCCGCCTCATCGGATCTCACGAGCCTCTTGGTGATCGGCACAACACCCGTCAGCTGCGGCGTGAAACTGCCTTCATCGGTACCGGAAACGGAGCCTTCGCGCTCGATGGCCGCGTCGTTATGCACGGTATCGTACGAGCTCGTATCGTTCATCTTTGTGTGATAGACGATGCGGTAGGTGGCGTACTTGTCGACAAGATCGGTCGGGAATGTGTAGGTAAACGAGCTCTGCGACGAGTCAAGCACGCCGCCCGGAAGAACCTCCGACCCCGAGCTGCCCTTGTAAACCGTGTAGCTCCCCATATAGGCCTGCTTATCGTCAAGCGTATCGGTGAACTTGTAGCCGCTCATGTCGGCCTTGATCTCGCCTTGGTTGAGCGTGACCGTCCACGTGATGTCGGACGGTGTACCCGAGCCGTTGGACTTGTTGATCATGTCGTAACGAAACTTGCTGGGAGCAGCAGTCACGGAGCCGCTCTGGCGATTGCTCAAGCCGCCCCACTCCCACGTTGCCGTGTTCTTAGACGCTTCCTGCTCATCGATGAACTCGCCATTGTTAACCGAAACGCTTCTCTTCAGTTTCGTCTCATAGGCAATCGTGTGCTCCCCCTGGGAAACGTTGCCTAAGGTGTCGAGAGTCGCAATCTGACCGTTGATCGTTGGCTGCGGGCCGAGCTTCTTGCCATCGAGCGTGAAGCTGCCGTCCACAAACTCAAAGTTGTCGCCTAGGCTGTCAGTAAACTTGACGTTCGTAGCGTACGACTCGACGGTGAGCTTAACAGACCAGGTGACCTTGGCCACGCCGTCGGCTCCCTGGGAGAAGGCTCCCGATTTCTCCCCTTTGACGGCGCCATCCGTAGTTGGAATATTGATTGATCCCGCACCGGGGAACTTGATAGGTGTACTGCTGTCCGAGCCAGCGTTCTTATTTGCTAACTCAAATGAAAAATTGGCTCCGACAAAAATTTCCGCAGGGTTTTTGTCAAGCCAGCTCTTATCAAACGTAAAGATGATCTTATTGTCCTCGATTTTCCACGTGCCAGCCTTGTCAGCGGTCGCCTCCGGGCCCTCCATGAGGTTGCCACCGGCGTTATCGTCAACGACGATGGTGCCGGGAAGCTCATAGACAGCGATATAGTTCTCGGGCGAAGGCGCCTCGCCGCTTTTGAATTGTGCCGAAAAAGCTCCATAGAGCTTCGAAGTAGACGTTACGGCGCCATTGAGCTCTTGAGTATGGTTCTCATCGGTATACAGCTTGACCTCAACCGTTGCCGTATCACCGTTGATCTCAATCGGCGTCGTCACGTCATCGGCGCGCACGGGGGCTGCGCCGTGGAAAACTGCGACGGTGAGGCTAATTAAAATGAAGATCAGGGCCGCCATACCCAGCGACCGTGAGCGGTGTGTGTCCATAGTTGTCCCCTAATTCCTACAACACGTTGTGGAATACGGCGAATCGTCGGATCGAACACAAACCCCAACATCAACGAGAACCTACCTAGCGCATTGCAAGAACCCATTGGGGAGCAACTTCTAAGACGGTTCGTCTATGCCACAATGCATAAAATACAATATAGATACCAGTCATGTAAACCGCAGGTAAAGAGGTCTTTTAATTTAATACCAGTTGATATTTACCTGTGACAGTTTTGTATCAAAGCGGTTGTATTTCAATGATTCGTGTATATGTTTAAACAACTTAACTTTGCCTGAAAAACAGCCGGGGGGGGATAACCTCCTCCACCGTGGTGCAAACGGACCCGTCCCCCTTGCACCAAAAAGGGCGCCGACCATCGCGGTCGACGCCCTTTCTTATTGGCGGTTATAAGCCCCAGCGCTTATTTGTTGACCTGACCGGCGCGGACGGCAGCCTTCTTGCGGTCGGTGGCGTTGAGCAGACGCTTGCGCAGGCGGATGTTCTTGGGGGTAATCTCGACCAGCTCGTCGTCGGCGATGTACTCCAGCGCCTCCTCCAGCGAGAAGGTGCGGGGCGGCACCAGCTGGACGGAGATATCGGAGGTCGAAGAACGCTGGTTGCCCAGGTTCTTGGTGCGGGCGATGTTGACGACCATGTCGCCGGCCTTGCTGCGCTCGCCCACGATCATGCCCTCGTAGCACTCGGTGCCCGGCTCAACAAACAGCTGGCCGCGCTCCTGCAGCGTGCCCAGGGCGTAGGCAACGGCCTTCTCGGTGGTCATGGAGATCATAGCGCCGTTCTGACGGTTGCCGATCTCGCCGGCGTAGGGGCCATACTCCAAGAAGGTGTGGTAGAACACGCCCTCGCCGTGGGTGACGTTCATGATGCGGTTCTTAAGGCCCATGATGCCGCGGGTCGGGATCTTAAACTCGAGGTGCGTCACGATGCCCGAGGTATCCATGCTCGTCATGATGCCGCCGGAGGTACCGAAGACCTCAACGACCTTGCCCGAGTACTCGTCCGGGCACTCGACGACGGCCTGCTCGACGGGCTCCATCTTGTTGCCGTTCTCGTCCTTCTTAAACAGAACGCGGGGACGGCCAACCTGGAACTCAAAGCCCTCGCGACGCATGGACTCCATCAGAACGGACAGGTGCAGGATGCCGCGACCCGAGACCTCGACGCCGCTCTTGTCCTCGAGCTCCTCGATCTTCATGGTCACGTTGTTCTCGGCCTCGTTGAACAGGCGCTCCTTGAGCTGACGGGCACCAACGATGTCGCCGTCGCGACCGACGAGCGGGGAGGTCGAAGCCTCAAAGACGATGGACAGGGTCGGCGGGTCGATCTCGATGGGCTCGAGCTCAACGGGGTTCTCGGGATCGGTGTAGACATCGCCGATATCGGTGCGGTCGATGCCCACGACGGCAGCGATGTCGCCGGCGCCGACTTCCTGGCACTCGGTGCGGCCCAGGTAGTCGAAGGTAAAGAGCTGTTTGACGGTAGCGGTGGCGCTGGAGCCGTCGTTCTTGACAACCAGGATCTGGTCGCCCTGGTGGATGGTGCCGGAGTACACGCGGCCGATGCCGATACGGCCGACGAAGTTGGAGTGGTCGATGGTCACGCACTGCATGGCGAGCGGGGCGTTCTCGTCAACCTCGGGTGCGGGCATGTCGTCGATGATCATGTCGAGCAGCGGGTACATGTCCATGTTGCCGTCGTTGGGGTCAAGGCGGGCAAAGCCATTCATGGCGCTGGCGTAGACCACGTGCTCCATGGCGAACTCGAGCTGGTCGTCGGTGGCACCCAAGTCGGCCATGAGGTCCAGGCAGTCGTTGTAGGCCTTCTCGGGGTTGGCGCCCGGACGATCGATCTTGTTGATGACGATCATGATCTTGAGGCCGGTGTCGATAGCGTGACGCAGCACGAAACGGGTCTGGGGCATGGGGCCCTCAAAAGCGTCGACCAGCAGCAGGGCGCCGTCGGCCATACGCAGCACGCGCTCGACCTCGCCGCCAAAGTCGGCGTGGCCCGGGGTGTCGATGACGTTGATCTTGACGTCCTTGTACTCGATAGAGATGTTCTTGGCGAGAATCGTAATGCCGCGCTCGCGCTCCTGGTCGTTAGAGTCCAGGACGCGGTCCTCGACCTGCTGGTTGGCACGGAAGGCGTCCGTGGCACGCAGGAGCTTGTCGACCATCGTCGTCTTGCCGTGGTCGACGTGGGCGATGATGGCGATGTTCCTCAGATTGTCTACGCGCATGTAGTTCCCCTATCTTCTATCCATATACAAACGGCACGCGTATGCGGCCCGCCCAGCGATACAACGCTCAGCGGGAATATTGAGCCTTTTACCGAAAACTCGTTTATTTTAGCGATTTTAGATAAGAGGGGTTTCCTCACCTGCAGGTTCAGGGTCGCTCCACATAAAACCATCGCCGGCACCCATGCCCTCATACAGCACGTATGCCGAAAAACCGCTCTCGAGCGTGGTTTCGAAGAAGCTCACGAGCAGGGCGTCGTGATAGCCGCCGTCAATTTCGACACAACCGGTGTAGCCGATGGCATAGCGGGCGATGCGGCCCAGGCCCTCGTCCTTAAGACCCATCTTGTGCTCGGAGATAAAGTTGGTGGCCGCCTCGAGGCATGCCTCTTCGCCGTCCTCGTCGAGCGCCGCCAGATATCGGTTGGAAGCAGCGTCCTCGATCGCCACAACTACGCCCGGGTTCTCGCCGGCGGCAAGGTCGTCCAAGAACGCACCAATCAGGTCACACACCATGGCGTCGAGCTCGGCGGAGACGTTACCGGCGTCCTGCATATCCTGTGCCATCTTTAGACCTTCCCATCGAGTCTGGCGTCGTTACAGTTCTTGTGCCTCGGCAGCGATCTTGGCGGCAGCGTCGCGGGCGCGCATCATATCCATCGCGCGCTTGTCGAGTACCTTGATCTGGTTGGTCAGCATTACTGCATCGACCACACCCCAGATTACCAAGCCTGTTGAAATCGAAAACCCAAGCGCACCAACTGTACCACGAAGGCGCGAGCAGATTGCCGCGACAAGGGCGGAGACGACAACCATCTTGATAAACGAGCCGCGGCGCTCGCGAAGCGTGCGGGCCTGCGTCACATAGGCAATGCGTGCCGCCTCGGATGCCTCCGAGCGCATCTGGGCCTCGCGCGCAATGGCCGCCGCCTCAGCCGATACGCGGGTACCCATCAGCGACCTCTCCGCTCGCGTGCCAGACATTTAGAAATCATCGGGGGAG
>USBX01000001.1 GCA_900552995.1 uncultured Collinsella sp. | reverse complement strand
CGAGCCTTATCGTCGGCAGCGTCAGATGTGTATAAGAGTCAGCTCAAGTCCATCCTCAAGTCGTTCCGCGAGAACTACGTGCCCGATCGCACCATGCCCATCGCCATCATGACGGCCGATGCCGAGAAGGACGGTGATTGGCTCGAGGCCGCCATCCGCAAGGAGGAGGGCTGCGCCGACGTCACGATCATTCGCAGCTCCGTGGGCCCCACCATCGGCTCGCACGTGGGCCCCGGCATGGTGGCTTGCGCGTTTTGGGGCAAGAACCGTGCCGAGAAAGCCTCGCTTTCCGACCGCATCGCGCGCCGTGTGCGCGGTGAGTAGACAGGCGCTGCGGCTGCAAGTGCCCTCAAGTCACGGCCGAAACGCTGGCACTGAGTATTCAACCTGGTAACAACACCCAACCCAAAAGGAAAGGTTTCATGGCAAACAAGCTCTCCGTCGCATTCATCGGCACCGGAATCATGGGTGCCCCCATCGCCGGCCACATCCTGGACGCCGGCTATCCCGTCACGGTCAACAACCGCACTAAGTCCAAGGCCGCCGCGCTTATCGAGCGCGGTGCCGTTTGGGCCGATACGCCGGCAGATGCCGTGGCGAACGCCGACGTCGTCTTTACCATGGTGGGCTATCCCTCCGAGGTCGAGGAGCTCTACCTGGCGGGCGACGGCCTGCTGGCCTGCACTAAGCCCGGCGCGGTGCTGATCGACCTCACTACGAGCTCGCCCGAGCTCGCCCGTGACATTGCCGAGGCCGCCCAGGTTTCCGGCCGCATGGCGTTTGACTGCCCCGTCACCGGCGGCGAGTCGGGTGCTATCGCCGGCACGCTTACGGCTATCGTGGGCGCTACCGAAAACGACATCGCCCCGGTCCGCGACATCCTTTCCACCTTTGCGGCAAATATTTGCTGCTTCGATGGCGCTGGCAAGGGTCAGGCTGCCAAGCTTGCCAACCAGGTGTCGCTGGGCGCCTGCATGGTCGGTATGGCCGATGCGCTGGCCTTTGCCGAGCTGAGCGGCCTTGATCTGGAGAAGACCCGTCAGATGATCCTGGGCGGCACCGGCAAGTCCGGCGCCATGGAGAGCCTGGCCCCCAAGGCGCTCGACGGCGACTACAAGCCCGGCTTTATGGTCGAGCACTTCATCAAGGACCTGCGCTTGGCGCTCGCCTATGCCGATGACCGCGAGCTTGCGCTGCCCGGCGCCGACGTGGCCTTTACGCTCTACGACATGCTCGACGCCATCGGTGGCGCCAAGCTGGGCACCCAGGCCATCATGGTCCTCTACAAGGAGGAGGCCGACGCCATCGCCGCCGGTCTGGATTGGTCGCAGTATCGTCCCGAAGAGCATGGTGCTCACGAGGACGGCTGCGGTTGCGGCGAGCATGGCGACGACCACGGGTGCGGTTGCGGCCACCATCACGGCGAGGACCACGAGTGCTGCGGCGGCCACGGCCATGACGACGGCCACGAGTGCTGCTGCGGCCACCATCACGGGGAGTAGCGCCCATGAGCTGGACGTTCGTGGTGCTTGCGCTGGTGCTCTTTCTCTTTGCGATTTACATCGGCTTTTTGTGCGGCCAGTGGGCGTGCGAAAAGCGCGTGATCACCAAGCGCGACTACTGGATTGCCAACTTTGCGGGTGCGGCGGCAGTCGTCCTGCTGACCTGGGTGTTCTCGCTGTTCCCGCTGGTGCAGTTTGCGCCGATCGGCTGGCTCGGCGGCTTTATCGCCGGCCGTAAGATGAGCTTGGGCGAGTCCGTCGGTCCGTGGCGCAAGCACGACGAGGTCTTTAACGTCAACAAGGCTCACCGCGCCGCCGCCGACGCGGGCGATGCCGAGGAACGCCGCCGTGCACGTCGCAATGGCGCGGCCGACCGACAGCTCATCTCGGTCACCGATGACAGCAAGGGTGCTGGCAAGCACGCCAAGAAATAAAAAGAAGAGGTAACTATGGCAGAAAACAAAGACGAACAGCTCACCGACGAGGAGCTGGCACAGCTCCAGCTGGCAGAGGAGAACGAGAACGCCGTCGATCGACTGGTCCAGGAGCTCGGCTGCCCCACGCGCCGTATCCGCCAGTTTGCCGCCCGCGTGCTGCACCTGCTTGCCGAGCGCGATCCGCAGCGCGTCGTGCCCTGCGTGCCCGCGCTGATCGAGGCGCTCGACCGCCCCGAGGCGCAGACCCGCTGGGAGGCCCTCGATGCCCTGACGGCGCTCGCCACCACCTGCCCCGAGCAGCTGGGCGATGCCTTTGAGGGCGCCGAGACCGCACTGTTCGACGAGATTTCCTCCACGCTGCGCTATGCCGCCTTCCGCCTGCTGTGCGTGTGGGGTGCCACGAGTGTCGAGCGTTCGCGCGAGGCTTGGCCCATCCTGGACGAGGCCATCCAGTGCTACCACGGCGACCTTGAGTATCGCGACATGCTCGGTTGCCTGTACGAGTTTTGCCAGGGCGAGATCGACGACGAGGTTGCCGAGAAGCTTGCGCTGCGCCTTAAGTTCGATGCCGAGAACGGTAAGGGCAGCTATCTCAAGGCCCGTTCGAGCGAGATTTGCGAAATGCTTGTTAAACGTTTTGGCCTGGATCTCTCCAAAAAGAAGAAGCGTGCTAGCGTTAAAAAATCTGACGACGCCGAAGACGAGGAGTAACAGATTATGGCGCACGATGTAGTCCTGATTCCCGGTGACGGTATCGGTCCCGAGATTACGCAGGCCATGCGCCGCGTGGTCGAGGCCGCCGGTGTCCAGATCAATTGGAACGTCCAGGAGGCCGGTGCCGGTGTCATGGACGAGTTTGGCACGCCGCTGCCCCAGCACGTGCTCGATGCGGTCGCCGAGACCAAGGTTGCCATCAAGGGTCCCATTACTACGCCGGTTGGCACGGGTTTCCGCAGCGTTAACGTCGCCCTGCGCAAGCACTTTGACCTGTACGCCTGTGTGCGCCCTTGCCTGTCGCAGCCGGGCGACGGCTCGCGCTTCCGCGACGTCGACCTGGTCATCGTGCGCGAGAACACCGAGGACCTCTATGCCGGCATCGAGTTCGATGAGGGGGCTGCCGAGGTCGAGGAGCTCTCGCAGCTTGTCGAGCGCTCGGGTCAGAAGGCCTTCGCCGCCGATTCCGCTATCTCGATCAAGCCCATCTCCATCGCCAAGAGCCGCCGCATTGTGGAGTACGCCTTTGAGTACGCCCGCCGCTGCGGCCGCAAAAAGGTGACGGCCGTGCATAAGGCCAACATCATGAAGGCGACCGATGGCCTGTTCCTGCGCGTTGCGCGCGAGGTGGCCGCCAACTATCCCGATATCGAGTTTAACGACAAGATCGTCGACGCCACCTGCATGGGCCTGGTCCAGAACCCCAACGACTTCGATGTTCTGGTACTGCCCAACCTGTATGGCGACATCGTGAGCGACCTGTGCGCCGGCCTGGTGGGCGGCCTGGGTATGGCCCCCGGCTCCAACATCGGTGCCGACTGCGCCATTTTCGAGGCAACGCACGGCTCCGCGCCCGATATCGCAGGCCAGGATATCGCCAACCCCACGGCCGAGATTCTCTCCGCCGCGATGATGCTCGATCACCTGGGCGAGAACGACGCTGCCAATCGTATCCGTACCGCCGTATCTGCCACGCTCGACGAGGGCGAGCAAGTTACCGGTGACGTGCGTCGTGCCCAGACCGGCTCCGTCGAGGGCGCCGTGGGCACACAGGCCTTTGCCGATGCCGTTATCGCGCACCTGGCCTAAGGTATGCACGCTGCAAACGCCTAAATAGTACTTAAGTGTTTGCGTATAACCTAAGAATCAATACGCCCGGCGCTCCGTCGGGCGTATTCTATTGGGGACTATGTTTCCTAACAAGGAGTAACCGATATGGGTCTGATTCAAAAGAAGGACGAGAAGGACGAGATCGACGGCATCCAGATCATCGAGCGCGGCGAAGGCCCCGACGGTGACGAGGACGAGAAGATCGACCTGGTCACCGGTACGTCTGCCGAGCACATTGCTGCCGGTACGACGGCCGAGGAGGAGGACGCCCGTCTGGAGGCTCAGATTGCCGCGGATGCCGCTGACGAGGATCTGATGCCCGAGGAGCAGGACGAGGACGACGACTCCGACGTGGATGACCACACTTGCAAGCACAAGAAGACGATGATTGCCGCCTTTGTGGTTGCAGTCGTGATCGCTGCCGTGATTGGCTTCTTTATTGGCAATGGTGGTTTTGGCGGCAAGGGTGTCGGCTCGTCGACCCTGACCGAGGACCAGCTCGATTCGACCGTGGCAAGCTACAGCTACAACGGCAAGAAGAGTGACATCACCGCACGCGAGGCCATCGAGAGCCAGTACAGCCTCGACACCGTCAAGGACGACGACGGCAACTATGCCGCTCCGTCTGCCGACGTCATCCTGTCCTACGTGCGCAACAAGATCCTGCTCGATGCTGCCGAGGACGAGGGCATTACCGTCTCTTCCAAGGAGATGAAGAAGTACGCCGAGGAGTCCATCGGCACCTCCGACTACAAAACCATGGCCACGCAGTATGGCGTGTCCAAGGACCAGGCCAAGCAGATCGTCCGTCAGTCCGCGACGCTGCAGAAGCTCTACAAGAAGAAGGTGGGCGATAGCTCCGCAAGCATGCCGACCGCCCCGACCGAGCCTTCTGACGGCAACGAGGAGACCGCGAGTAAGGACTACGCCGACTACATCATCAACCTTGCCGGTGACGAGTGGGATAGCGAGAAGGGCACTTGGAAGGACGCCGACAGCACCTACGCTAAGGCCTTTGCCGACGATGCCTTTACTGCCGATAGCGCTACCTATAAGCAGGCCATGACCGCCTATTACACCGCCTATCAGCAGTACTCCTCGCAGGCTTCGAGCGCCAGCTCCAAGTGGACCGAGTATGCTAACGGCCTCTACGCCAAGGCCAACATCAGCATCTACGGCCTGTTTGCGTAAAGATTGCCTGAGCTTTCGAGCACGAAGTCGAAATATCTGATTGAGCCCGCTAGAACGTCCGTTCTAGCGGGCTTTTTGCGTCGGGGGTACTGAAGGCTTAATAATTTCCATCAATCTTTAAGCCCAAAGAGGCTATCGGCTTCATCGTCAGGTATGTATTCCAGAACATCGCCCGGTTGGCAGTCGAGTGCCCGGCATATCGCGTCAAGAGTTGAAAAACGTATGGCAGAAACCTTGCCTGTCTTAATGCGTGACATATTGACCTGGGAGATGCCCACGCGTTCCGCAAGCTCTTTGGATGAGATCTTGCGTTCGGCGAGCATGCGGTCAAGCCGCAGAATAATCATGGATTCCCCCTAGAGCAACTCGTCATCTTGTTTTTGCAGGATACACCCGTACTGGAAGACGCTGGCAATCAGGCTAATAATCAGGCCTGCAAAGACCATAGAGAGGTCGAGGTGCTGGCCGCCAAGCGCATCCGTAAAGTTGCCGCCAAATCCTGAGAGTATCAGCCCCGTGACTATGGCACCAAGAAGCTTCACAGCAACGCCGCCAATAAGGAACAAATGTCCTATTTGACGTAGTATGCGGATGCATTCGAGGTCAAAGGGCCTGCCCGCCTTTTCAATGGCGGAGAAAAACCTGTATGCGCTTAGCACGATGGCAAACGCAAGGCATGTCATCATGGCGCTCCCTATGGCAGTATGACCGTCGTGCGCGACAAGCATAAGAGGGGTGTGTTCATCGGCGCCGACGAGAGCGAGAATTGGCCCTTCGCCAGCCTCAAGCTCTACGGATTGGAGACAGAACCCTTGGGAGAGGCTAGGCAATATGAGTAGATCGTAGATTGCAATGACTGCGAGGAGTCCCAGAGCGAGCGCCACGGCGGTGCAGATTGTGGCCCATTTGCAGTAGCGAGTGAGCTTCCTCAGATTGGCTATTGCCTGTTCACGGTCGATGGCTTCATTCGATTTGGATACGTTCCAGCGGATCATAGCTCCTCCAACCAATGTCTTGGATGATACTTAAATTATATAACATACTTAACGATAAACGATAAACAATTACAGATTAGAGTAAGTAATGTTTATAAGACGAATAGCGAGAGCTTATGGCATATTCAGGGAGTGAGAGTTTGGCACGTGGGGAATGGACGAGTATCGAAATTTCCCGCAACCGCGCAAGTGCATCATCGGGTCTCCCTAATTCATATGGAAAAAGAGCTGCAAACGATTGGAAATAACCGCTGAGCGGTCGAAAACTACCGTTCACCGATAATTTCTAAACTGGTTCTAACTGGTATTAAGTCAAAAAGACCAATTCACAAATCTTCATAATGACCTGCATTTTTTCTACACGCTATTTTTAGCCGCCTTGCGTTGTTTGGACATAAAAATAGTTCCGATCTTTTGCCAAAGCATTTCGAAACGGTTTCAAACCCGCAGGTAGAAGTGTTAACGAGCGGTAAACGGTCGAATTTTAACCGTGAGCGGTGCAAAAACGTTTTACTGTATGAATCAACGAAAGCAACCTCTTCTGTGGTGATATAGTGACAACAACACGTCACGTGGTTACTACCAGTTGAGAGACCACTGGTTCTCAAAGAACGCTTTCCAAGAAGCTTTAAGGGCGATTGCCCGTTGGCTTCCGAACATCATCGGACTCAGATCGTACACACCTTCGGAAGGGAAATTTGAATGGTTGGCTTTATTCTTACCGGTCATGGACAGTTCGCACCCGGCCTTGCAAGCGCTATCGCTATGGTCGCTGGTGACCAGCCCGCTTTTACCGTTGTTCCTTTCGAGGGCGACCAGGCTGCTTCCTACGGTGAGGATCTCCGCGCCGCTATTACCGCCATGCGCGAGGAGTGCGATGGCGTGCTCGTCTTTACCGACCTGCTTGGCGGTACCCCGTTCAACCAGTCGATGATGATCGCCCAGGATGTCGACAATGTCGAGGTCCTGACCGGCACCAACCTTCCCATGGTTATTGAGCTTCTGTTCCTCCGCGGTAACGCCACGCTCGCCGAGCTTGGCGAGCAGGCCGTGACCGTTGGCCAGACGGGCATCACCGCCCAGACGGTCGCATCCGTTGCCGGCTCCGAGGATGAGGATATCTTCGGCGACGAGGACGGCATCTAATGGCCGATTTCGGAGCCAACGTCCTGAGCTCCTCGGTCGCCCTTTTAGGCCTGCTTGTCATCATGGGCTTGATTTACACCATCTGGTCGCAAATCAACATGAAGAAGAAGCAGAAGTACTTTAAGGAGCTGCACACGGAGCTCAAGCCGGGTCAGGAGGTCCTTTTCGCCGGCGGTATCTACGGAACCGTCAAGGGCATCGAAGGCGAAAAGGTCCAGATCAAAGTCCGATCCGGAGCCGTCGTAGATGTTTCGCGTTACGCGATTCAGGAGATCAAGTAACTGTCGTCAGCAAATAACGAAAGGAAGCTGATCAACATGGCAGAACCCAACATTCTTCTTACCCGCATCGATAACCGACTGGTCCATGGTCAGGTCGCTACCCAGTGGAACTCCACCCTGGGCTCCAACCTCATTCTCGTCGCCAACGACGATGTGTCGACCAACACCATGCGCCAGAACCTCATGAAGATGGCCGCTCCCGCCGGCGTCGCTACGCGTTTCTTCTCTCTGCAGAAGACCATCGACGTCATTGGCAAGGCGAGCCCGCGCCAGAAGATCTTCATCGTGGCCGAAACACCGGAAGACGTGCTTACGCTCGTCAAGGGCGGTGTGCCTATAAAGAAGGTAAACATCGGCAACATGCACATGTCGGAAGGAAAGCGCCAAGTCGCCACCTCCGTCGCAGTTAACGACGAGGATGTCGCTGCGTTTAAAGAGCTGCAGGAATTGGGGGTGGAGTTGGAGATCAGGCGCGTTCCGAGCACGCCTGTTGAGGACACGAGCAAGCTCTTCTCGTAATCCTCATGATCCACGTTGTCAGGAATGAAACCCTGACATTCTGTACGTGAAATCCAAAGTGCGTACATACATTTTGAAAGGAGGAGCAAGATGGAATACTCGATCATCCAGGTCGCTCTGGTCTTCATCGTCACGTTCGTCGCGGCAATCGACCAGTTCAACTTCCTCGAGTCTCTCTATCAGCCCATCGTCACCGGCGCCGTCATCGGTCTTATCCTTGGCGACCTCAACACCGGTCTTCTCGTGGGTGGTACCTATCAGCTCATGACGATCGGCAACATGCCGATCGGAGGCGCTCAGCCGCCTAACGCCGTCATCGGCGGCATCATGGCAGCCATTCTCGCTATCGCTACGGGCCTCGAGCCCAACGCGGCAGTCGGCCTTGCCATTCCGTTCGCTCTGCTTGGTCAGCTCGGCGTTACCCTGGTCTTCACGCTTATGTCGCCGCTCATGTCCTCTGCGGACAACATGGCTCACAACGCTGACACCAAGGGTATCGAGCGTCTGAACTACTTCGCCATGGCTCTGCTCGGCCTGATCTTCGCCGTCGTCGTCACCCTGTTCTTCATCGCTGGCGCCACCATCGGTCAGACCATCGCTTCCGCCATCCCGACTTGGCTGCAGACCGGTCTCTCCGCTGCAGGCGGCATGATGCGCTTCGTCGGCTTCGCCGTCCTGCTCAAGGTTATGATGAACCGCGATATGTGGGGCTTCTTCCTCATGGGCTTTGGCCTCGCGCTCATCACCGTTGCCAACGATTCGCTGGCAACCCCTGCTCTGCTCATCCTCGCTCTCATCGGCTTCGGCATCGCTTTCTGGGACTTCCAGCAGCAGACCGAGCTGAAGGGTGCAGCTGTTTCTGACGGAGGTGACTTCGAAGATGGCATCTAATGAGTATGTGATCCCGGAGCACTACGAGGATCTCACTCCTGCTCCGCAGCTCGACCAGAAGACCCTCAACAAGATGGCCTGGCGCTCCTGCTTCCTGCAGGCCTCGTTCAACTACGAGCGTATGCAGGCCGCCGGTTGGCTCTACTCCATCATCCCCGGTCTGGAGAAGATCCACACCAACAAGAACGACCTCGCGGCTTCCATGAGCCACAACCTGGAGTTCTTCAACACCCATCCGTTCCTTGTCACCTTTGTTATGGGTATCGTGCTTTCGCTCGAGCAGAACAAGGTTGACATCCCCACGATCCGCGCCGTCCGCGTCGCCGCAATGGGCCCGCTCGGTGGTATCGGTGACGCCCTGTTCTGGCTGACGCTTGTGCCTATCACGGCCGGCATCACCTCCAACATGGCCATCAACGGCAATGCCGCTGCGCCGATCATCTTCCTGGTGATCTTCAACGTCGTCCAGTTCGCTCTGCGCTTCTGGCTCATGAACTGGTCCTACAAGCTTGGCACCAGCGCTATTGACGCTCTGACCGCCAACATGCAGGCCTTCACGCGTGCCGCTTCCATCATGGGCGTCTTCGTCGTCGGTTGCCTGGTCGTCACCATGGGTCGCACCCAGATTAACCTCCAGATCCCCAATGGCACCACCCGTGGCCTCTCCGCTACTACCGTGATCGTCTCCGAGAAGGAGGCCGAGAACTTCACCGGTATGGAGGGCATCGATACCGAGACCGCTGAGGCCGGTACCATCGCCATGACCGATAAGGACGGCAACGCCCTTACCGCTTCCGATGCCGACGGCAACGCTGTCGAGTGCGGCGTCACCGATCTGGGCAATGGCATGGAGTCCGTTACCTACGGTACCGTCACCGAGGATCCGGTCAACTTCTCTGTTGCCGACACCCTCAACACCATCGTCCCCAAGCTCGTCCCGCTTATGCTTACGCTGCTGCTTTACTACATGTTCGCTAAGCACAGCTGGACCCCGACCAAGGGCATTCTCCTGCTCTTCGTTCTTGGCATCCTGGGCGCTGGCCCGCTTGGTCTCTGGCCGAGCATCTGGTAAGGCTCTAGCTTGAGGGGTGTGTCCCTACGCGGCTCACACCCCGACCCCTTAAGCCATGTGTATGTTAAAAGCCGCGTGCTCGAAAGAGCGCGCGGCTTTTGTTTTCTTGATGATTCGGGTGTGGCAGACAGATAATGCTTAACACCCTAGGTAGTTAGCCGAATTCGAGCAAAAGGGAGGATAGGATGGCGATCGGAGCGCGTAAGCAACCGCTGTACGATCAGCTGGTCGATATTCTGACCGAAAAGATTGACCATGAATATCGCGCCGGTGACATGATTCCTTCCGAGCGCGAACTTTCGGAGCGCTATGGTCTCTCACGCACTACGGTACGCCTGGCTCTGCAGGAACTGGAGCGTTTAGGACTGGTGGTTCGGCAGCACGGTCGCGGTACCTTTGTGACCGACCGTTCGGCAAAGGCAACCAATCTTATGCAGTCCTACAGCTTTACCGAGCAGATGCGCTCGATGGGTCGTGACCCCGAGACCACGATTCTCGAGTTTTGCGAGATGGAGGCCGATAAGAATCTGGCCGAGCATATGGGATTGCGTATCGGTGATCGCATTTTTAAGCTCAAGCGCCTTCGTTCTGCCGACAACATGCCCATGATGGTCGAACGCAGCTATCTACCGGTTCGTCAATTTCTGTCCCTAAAGCGACCGCTGCTGGAGCGTAAGCCGCTTTACGATGTGATTGAGCAAGACTTTCAGCAAAAAATACGTGTGGCCGAAGAGGAGTTCTATGCGAGCATAGCCCGTCCCACCGATGCCCACCTTTTGGAAATTGTCGAGGGCTCGCCTGTGCTCGATTTGGTTAGGACTACGTATAACGAGTCAAACGAGGTTGTGGAGTATACGCTCTCGGTTGCTCGTGCCGATCAGTTTAAATACAAGGTTTACCACCAGCGTAGCGACTAGTGTTGGCATCGTTTCCATATGATGATTCTTTGTATTTAACTGGTTACTACCAGATAACCAACCGAAGTGTATAATTGCACGTCAGAGGATTACTTCTAGAGAGAGGTATTAGAAATGTTCGAGAAGAGTGTCGAGGAGCTCACCGAGCTCGGCGCCCAGATCACCACGGCCGAGATTGCTCAGCAGCCCGAGCTTTGGCGTGATACGCTCAACATCTATCGCGAGAACAAGGAGGCCATCGAGGCCTTTCTGGCCGAGGCTCGCGCTATGGGCGAGGGCCGTCTGTCCGTTGTCTTCACCGGTGCCGGTACGTCCGACTATGTTGGCGATACCTGCGCCCCGTATCTGCGTCACGCCGGCAACACTGATCTCTATGACTTTAAGCCCATCGCCACGACCGACATCGTGAGCGCCCCGCGCGACTTCCTGCGCGCTGAGGATCCCACGCTCGTGGTTTCCTTTGCCCGCTCTGGCAACAGCCCCGAGAGCCTTGCCGCCGTTGCCGTTGCCAAGGAGCTCGTCCACAACGTCAAGTTCCTCAACATCACCTGCGCGCCCGAGGGCAAGCTCGCCGTCGAGTCCGCCGATGATCCCAATGCGCTGACGCTGCTCATCCCGCGCGCCAACGACAAGGGCTTCGCCATGACCGGCTCCTACACCTGCATGACCCTGCTCTCTACCCTCATCTTTGACGAGGCTTCCGACGAGCAGAAGGCCGAGTGGGTCGAGACCATCGCCAAGATGGGCGAGGAAGTCATCGCTCGCGAGTCTGAGGTTGCCGACTACCTCGCTGGCGACTTCAACCGCGTGACCTACCTTGGCTCCGGCTCCTTTGGCGGCCTTGCTCAGGAGAGCCAGCTCAAGATCCTCGAGCTTGCTCATGGCCTGGTTGCCACTTCCTACGACACCTCCATGGGCTATCGTCACGGACCTAAGTCCTTCGTCGACGATAAGACGCTCGTCTTCGTATTCGTGAACAACGACGCCTACACCCGTCAGTACGACATCGACATCCTCAACGAGATCGGTGGCGACAAGATCGCTCAGCATACCGTTGCCGTTCAGCAGGATGGCGCTACTGTCTACGAGGGTGAGTCCTTCACCTTTAAGGGCTATGAGGCGCTCCCCGAGGGTTACCTCGCCCTGCCGTTCGTGATGTTTGCCCAGGCCATCAGCCTGCTCAACTCCGTGCGCGTGGGCAACACGCCCGATACGCCGAGCCCCACCGGCACGGTCAACCGCGTGGTTAAGGGCGTGACGATTCACCCCTTCACCGCTTAATCGCGTCCCCCTGTAAGGGCGCCCGTCCGCTCATAACGGCGGGCGGGCGCTTTTTGTTTTTACTTGAACCGGGTATAAGTATCACCACGGTCAACTGCTTTAGAAGCAAGGAGTGCATATGAGCACGTACGCAATTAAGGCTGACAAGTTCTTCTTGCCGGCAGGTCCGCAACTGGGCGGCTATCTTATGGTCGAGGATGGCGTCTTTGGCGCCTGGCAGGCCGACGAGCCCTCTTGCGAGATTAAGGACTACACGGGATCCTGGATCGCACCGGGTATGGTCGATACTCACATCCATGGCTTCTACAACCACTCGACTACCGATAACGACCCCGAGGGCATCGATATCAGCTCGACCGAGCTCGCCCGTCGTGGTACCACCAGTTGGCTGCCCACGACGTTCACCGATGGCGTCGAGCAGATCAAGGACGCCTGCGCCGCCATCGCCCAGGCTGACGAAGGCCGCGGTCCTGACTTCTGCGGTGCTCGCATTCAGGGCATCTACTTGGAGGGCCCCTTCTTTACCATGAAGCACGTGGGCGCGCAGAACCCCGCTTATCTGATCGACCCCTCCGAGGGGGTCTTCGATCAGTGGCAGGAGGCTGCGGGCGGTCGCATCGTTAAGAGCGCCATGGCTGCCGAGCGCGATGGCGCCGCTGCTTATGCGGCTGCTCTGAACGCCAAGGGTGTGGTGACCAGTATCGGTCACTCCGACGCCACCTACGATGAGTGCATCGCCGCCATCAACGCCGGTGCCAGCTGCTTTACGCATACCTATAACGGCCAGCGCGGACTGCATCACCGTGAGCCCGGTGTCGTGGGCGCTGCCATGTCTACGCCCGAGACCTACGCCGAGATCATCTGTGACGGCAAGCACGTGAACCCTGCCGCCATCAAGGCGCTGCTGCAGGCAAAGGGCTGGCAGCATACGGTACTCATCACCGACTGCCTGGGTTGCGGCGGCATGCCCGAGGGCAGCTACACCAGTGGTGGCATGGACGTCATCATGAAGGACAACCTGTGCTGGCTCGCCGACGGCAAGAGCATTGCCGGCTCGGTGCTCACGCTTGCCCAGGGCGTCAAGAACATCGTCGACTGGGGCATCGCCAGCGCCGATATCGCCATTCGCATGGCAACCGAGGTGCCGGCACGCTCCGCGCACATC
This sequence comes from uncultured Collinsella sp., assembly GCA_900552995.1. Taxonomy (GTDB): domain Bacteria; phylum Actinomycetota; class Coriobacteriia; order Coriobacteriales; family Coriobacteriaceae; genus Collinsella. The sequence continues at coordinate 37,451 of USBX01000001.1, read as the reverse complement.
GAGGATAAGTGCGGCAGCATCATGCCGGGTCGCGACGCCGACTTTGTCGTGTTCGACCACGAGCTCACCCTCGTCGAGACGTATGTTGGCGGCCAGAGCGTCGGCAACGCCTTTACCGAGTAACGATAGAAAAAGACGGCGGGCCCGAATCTGCTCGGACCCGCCGTATGGGTTAAACGCTCAAAAGCACCTTCACAGTTACAGCTTGTTAGCAATCTTCTTTGCCGTGCGCTTAACGCCGGCCACCAGGCCTCCTGCAGGATGCTCCTTTTCGTAGGCTAGACGTTTCTCGCGCTTGGCGTACTCTTCGACGATGATCTCGCCATACTCGTCTTCGATCTTGTCGAAGAAGTCGACGGCGCCCTTAATTTCCTCAGCGGTCGGGTGTCCCTTTTGGACACCGCCGGTGAGTTTGAACGGCCCCCACGTATCAAAGCCGGGGCAGCCGTAGACACCCATAAAGATGGCCTGTCTCATGCGACAGATGCCATCGATATCCTTGCCGTACCACTTGTTTTTGCCACCGTAGGTCATAAGGCCAAATACCTTGTCCTGCGGCTGCAGCACGTTAGTGAGCACGCGCGCCATATCTTTGTCGATCTCGGAGTAATAAATGCCCGTGGCGACGCCGATCAGATGGTACTCGTGCAGGTCGGGGTACTCGTTTTTACCGAGTGACTTCACGTCGAGGGTATCGATTTCGGGGTGCGCCTCGACGATGGCGTCCACGAGCTTTTTCGTATTGCCGTGGTGGTGTGAGGCATAAAGGATGATGGTTCGCATAAGAAGGCCTTTCAGCTGTAATTAGATCAATGTCTGTATGGTACCCCGTTGCATGGCTGGGATACCGGACGCATCGATGAACGTGCGGGTTTGTCCTTTGGTCAGAGCCGAGACGGGTACTTGCGAGCAAAAAGCAGTTGTTCGAAAGGATGGGCAATGGAATACGCTCTCTCCAACGATTCGATTTCTATCAAGGTCTCCACGGCCGGCGGCTCATTTACCTCGATTGAGGCTGGAGGTCGCGAGTATCTGTGGCAGGGCGATGCCGCCGTGTGGTCCGGCCAGGCACCGATTTGCTTCCCGATTTGCGGAGGCTTGCGCGATGGTAGCGCCATGACGTTTGCCGGGCATCATGTGAAGCTCGCCCGCCACGGCTTTGCGCGCAAGCAGGAGTGGAAGCTGTTGAGCCAAAGCGCAAACGAGCTGGCTATGTGCCTGGCATCCGAGGATAACGCCGCGCTGCTGAGCGATTATCCGTATCCGTTTAAGCTTGTTGCTCGTTATACGCTTGAGGACGCCGCCGTGCGCGTTTCCTATGAGGTTACCAACGAGGGCACCGAGGACATGCCGTTCTTTATCGGCGGTCATCCCGGCTTTAGGTGTCCGCTCGACGAGGGTGAGGCCTATACGGACTACGAGTTGCGTTTTGAGAAAGACGAGGCTGCGGAGCTTTGTACCGCCGTACCCTCGACCGGATTGATTGACGTGGACAAGCGCTCCAAGAACCCCATGGTGGGAAAGACGCTGCCGCTGTCGCATGAGCTCTTCGATTTTGCGGAGACCATCTTTGACGTGCTCGAGAGCCGTCAGGTCACGCTTTCCAAGAAGGGCGAGGACAAGGGCGTTCGCCTGAGCTTTGAGGGTTTCCCGTATCTCATTGTGTGGAGTAAGCCCGAGGGCGATTTTGTGGCAGTTGAGCCTTGGGGCGGCCTTTCGACCTGTTCCGATGAGGATGACGTGCTTGAGCATAAGCGCGGCTGCCTTGTCGCCAAGCCTAAGGAGACCGTCGTTCGCTCGTTCACGATTGAGATTCTGTAATTCCGTTTTGTCGACTCGTATCGCGAGGCACAAGGAGCCTGCGAGATAAGGAGCTAAAAATGATCCTCACCGTTACGATGAACCCGTCTGTCGATACGCGCTATCAGCTCGATGAGCTCATTATCGACGACGTCAACCGCGTGACGCCCGAAAAGACCGCCGGCGGCAAGGGCCTCAACGTGGCCCGCGTCCTGGGACAGCTGGGCGACGACGTTGTGGCAACCGGTCTGCTCGGCGGCCACATGGGCGCCTACATGGCTGAGCTCATGGACGCCAACGGCATTAAGAATGATTTTGTACCCATCAAGGGCGAGACTCGTATTTGCCTCAACATCCTTCACGCCGGCAACCAGACCGAGCTGCTCGAGAGCGGCCCGACGATTGCCCCCGAGGAGCTCGATGCCTTTACCGCAAAGTTCGCCGAGCTTGCGAGCAAGGCCGATGTCGTTACCATCTCGGGTTCGCTGCCCCGCGGCGTCGAGGCGAACTACTATGCCAAGATCACGGGCATTGCCGAGAACGCCGGCGCCAAGGTACTGCTCGATACCTCGGGTGCTTCGCTTGAGGCCGCCCTTAAGTCCGAAGTTAAGCCCGAGCTGGTTAAGCCTAACCTGACCGAGATCAACGGCCTTCTGGGCACGAGCTTTACCACCGACGATGTGGACGAGCTCCGCGCCGCGCTCGCCTCTGATGCCCGCTTCTCCGATATCCCCTGGGTCGTCGTTTCCATGGGCGCCGCCGGTTCCGTGGGCTTCCATAACGGCCGTGCGTTCCGCGCCAAGACTCCCGATATTCCTGCCGTTAACGCTACGGGTTCTGGCGACTCCACTATCGCCGGCTTCGCACATGCGATTGCTGCTGGCGCGGATGACGAGACGGTGCTGCGTACCGCCAACACCTGCGGCAAACTCAACGCCATGGATCCCATGACCGGCCACTTGGTTATGGATCGTTGGGATGAGGTTTACAACGGCGTTGTCGTGACCGAGCTGTAGGAGCTTGTGCCGCGGCCTCGGCATCGGTTGCTTGCTTGTGGTTAGAGTCGACGACAAGTGCGGTAGCATTATGCCGGGGCGCGACGCCGATGCTGTCGTGTTCAATCCCGCCCTTACCCTGGTCGAGACGTATGTGGGTGGCAACAGCGTCGGTAACGCGTTTGCCGAGTAGCCGCCAAAGAAACGATCCGAGAGGGGATTTAGATGATTTACGGTGCACTGGGCGATATCGAGGAGTACCGCGGAATGCTCAAGGGCCTCGACGTGCTGATCGATTGGCTCGAGGAGAACGATCCGGCGGAGCTCGAGGTCGGCAGCCATCCGATTCTGGGCGACAAGGTCTTTGCGAACGTCATGGCTCCCACGACGCGCTCCGAGGCCGAGGCTCACTATGAGACGCATCAGCGCTATCACGACCTGCAGATTGACGTCGAGGGTCGCGAGGCCTTTAAGGTCGCTACGGGTAGCCTGACGCTGGTCCAGGAGTTTGACGAGAAGGACGACTACGATCTAGTCGATTCCGACGCCTCGATCGCCGGCGATCTTGCTGACGACAAGTTTGCGCTGTTTGTTGCCGGCGAGCCTCACATGCCCACGCTCGAGTTCCCGGGCGATGGCGCACAGCCGGTCAAGAAGATCTGCTTTAAGCTGCTTGCAGATGCTTACTGGGAGGAGTAGCGAACTGCTCGGCTGGGCTGTTCGTCTGATGGTGTGATTTCCCTAAGGGAATCACGCTGGGACCCCGCCAAACGTGCTTTCCCTAGGGGAATCACGTTTGGCGGGGTTTTCGGTTTTTGAATAGGGAAGCCTCATTTATTTGCGAAGAACATCGGCTAGCCGCAGGATTGAAATCATCGACCGATAAGTGAGTTCCACCTTTTCGCCCGCAAGCAGTCGTTTCGAGCCAATCTCATCTAGCCCCACAAGCCGAGAAAACAGCGGGCCGCTCATCGTGCCCTCGTCAATTGATTCCCTTATGGTCTTCAAAACGTCCGTATCATGAAGCGATGCCGAGCTGTAGGGGGCAACACGAGCGGAACTCTCAATTAACGACGAGACAAAAGGATGGAGATGCTTTGGACATAGTCCATCAAACACCACATCCCCATTGTCATCCGAGCCGACCAGGCGCCAAGTATAATGATCGACCCAGTCATCTCCGTCATATATGACGTCCATGAGCAACTTCCCGTCTAGAGAGAGAAACCTATTTGGACATCGGGGCGCAAGACCGCAAGCCATATCGGGCCTGCAGCAGCTCCAACCCAACGCACCACATAGGTTCCCTTTCGTACATGTGTATCAATCTGCCCCGAAATGCCGGTGAATGCAATTCCAGACCCGTTTGTCGGATAGCAATCGACGTATTTTTGTTTTCCGCTCACAACCTTGTATAGATATATCGTTCCAGCAAAAGAGAAGGGATCGTTCGCAATTTTGTCCGGAAGAACTTGCCACCTCAAAATCCCGCTACCAATATGGTCAAGCTTGACCGTTCCGCCGTCCCCCTCAAAAGTGGCAAGGGGATTTACCCCAGACTGAGAGTCGGCATCGCCCTCCTTAGCAGTTATCAGCAGGCTGCCCGTATAAGACTGCTGAGGCTCACCTTCAGGACAGGCAGCCTCGGCCCAAGAAGGGCCACCCAGGCAGAACAGTCCGAGCAGCATCATTACCAACAAAAGAAAACCCTTAGTTCTTTTCATCTATATCCCCAACGTCTCTCGACATTTGTATATCGTGACTATTTTAGATCTATATGGCCAATTCGGTCCCTCACCAGGGCAATTGTTGCAGCTGGGTTTCTTTCCATTGAAATTTCACTTTGGTAAATCCCCGCCCCTAAGCATTAAGCCCGAAGTCCACCGAGTGGGCAAAAGTAAAAGAGGGTCGAATCCGAAGCAGTTCCCAGACAATTGGCGTTCGGCCAGACACTTCGGTTCGGCCCTTTCTTTCCAGGACTCTATAACAGCAAAGCACCTGCTAGATGGGCTTTTTGTGGGTGGGTAATTGTAACAGCTGATTGAACTGCAACGCGCTGGGGCCAATAGGGCGAGGCAAACTAGCGAGGCGTGCCGTCGCGAGTGTAATCGCCACGGTCGACGACGCGGTCGTCCAGCTGCCGCGGCACGGCGCCACCGCCGTGCTCCTGGCCCGCGGCGCGACAGAAGGAGACACTGTTGGGGCCGATGGGCTAAGACCGTTGCCGACCAAGTGCCATTGGCGTCCATTAGCACATGTCAAACCCGTCTGATTCTGTGGGTATAGGGCGGCATTTCGCTGAGGTCGGAAACTCCCGCAACCATTGATTGATTTCGACATGTTCGAAATTCATATTACGCATATGGGTAATCATCATATATAGGATCTCTCAAGTAACCTAAGCAACCGAACCGGGGCAGAAAGGCGTACAAACAAGCCGCGACGAACAGCTTCTTCCGCATTTCTTTAGGCAAGCGAAAAGAGGGATGGCATGACAGCCAAGAGCTACGTAAAGATCGTTATTGTTGGCTTTGCACTTTGTCTTGCAATGGTGCTATGTGCATCATTTGCGAAGTATAGGTCCGAGCAATCGTTTATTGATGGCGCTGAAAACGGTTTTGGCATAGACGGGATGTATGTCAACGATGGCGCGACCAGGACGTCTATGGCGATTCCTGCAGGCGAAGACATGGAATGGCAAATCTGTAATGACGATGGCTCTTGTCTGAGTGGTCGTTTGGCCGCAACGAGCGATCCGAATTCGTTCGATCTTCTCGACAATGATGGAGCGGATTGCGGTTCTGTTCACCTTTCATATGCATCGCGAGATGGGATGGACGGCATCCTCTACGTCTCCCACGAAACTGACGATTTCAAGATGCGCAGAACTAACCGAGCGCCGGCTTTTATCGAGGAGTGAGAGTTCCCGTCGGCCTGCCGATCAGGCCGCCGGGGTATCGAACCCCGCATTCATCCGTACACACACGGACGAATGCGGAAAGCAACCGTGGTATTCCTACAGGAATCGAATCCGTGAGGTCGTTGTCCTGGATACCTGGGATCCAGAGAGCGGTAGATACCTGTTCGACGGTCTGACCCAATCGACCTATCGAAACTCGATACATCGGATTGCACGACCCTGGAGGGCATGTTCAGGGGATGCTCAAGCGTCACGGAGCTTTTTGATCTCGACCGTCTTGACGCCTCGAACGTCGAGAACACGTCCTACATGTTCCTCAACTGCCTGACGCTCAAGGCCGTCAGCATCTTGGGATGGGAGGCGTCCGGAATCACAGACGTCGACCAGATGCTCAGTGGCTGCTCTACCTACATCCTCGCAACCGAGGAGCAGCGCGAGTTCCTGAACAAAATCACCGGCTCCACGCAGCACGGAATTTGGACCCGCAACCTTTCTTAGCCCAGATCAAAATACCGGTTGTTTCCAGAAATCCTCCAGGCACCTTCTAGAGGATTTCTGGAAATGCAAATAGCTTTAGATTCCGAGCGTATCGACCGGAGCAACAACGATGCCTTCGCTAGTTACGTGAGCCGGCATACCAAACCCGATGACGATGAGTTTCGCCGCAGGCGGCCTCTCCCCGCGATCGACCAGCTTTCGCTCGAGTCGAAGCAGATTTTCCACTGCCTCTGGGACTTGGGGGCTCCCGAGCTTGACCTCAACGGCAACCCACGAGCCGTCACGGCGATGGACAATCGCGTCGACCTCTAGGTCGTCAGCGTCGTGGTAGTGGGATACGGTCGCATCGCTGGCCGCCGCGTAAACCTTGAGATCGTGCAGCACAAGGGATTCGAAGAGCAAGCCAAGGGTCTTCGGATCGGATGACAACGACTCCGGGTCCGCGCCGATGAGGGCGACGGCGAGCGATGGGTCCGCAAGGTGCCGCTTCGCGCCCTGCCGCAGCTTCACCGGCGACCTGAGAGCCGGATGCCACGCGGGGACATCGTCGACGATATTGATACGGCGCAGCGCGTCCATGTAACCGGTAATCGTATTCTTTGAGACGTCAACGCCCAAATCCCTTTCGATGGACTTCATCCCGGCGAGGGTCGATTCATTGCGCGCAAGCGAGGAGAGCAAGGCCCTTACCTTAACCGGGTCGCGTTTCACTCCATCCGCCCTCGAAACGTCAGACTCGCAAACACCGTCAATATAGGCGGCGGCTATCCGCATCGCGTCGGCAGTCGTCTTACCGACCGCTTGGGGCCAACCGCCGCGGCAGAGCAAATCCGCGATACCGGCGATACCGGCGATGGATCCGAGTGACGCCGCAACGGGATCGCCGGCGAGCAGCGCCCCAAGCGAGACCGCTCCCGACGAAATGCCGAGCTCGAAAAGCGTCATGGTATCCATCCGCAAACGGGCGATTCGACCCACACCGCTGTGCATCGGCTGGTTCTCGGCTCGCGGCGTCGCAGATCCGGTGAGAATGAACTGTCCGGGCTCCCCTCCCCTGGCATCGCATTCGAATCGCACGGCATCCCATAGCTTCGGTTCCTCCTGCCATTCGTCGACAAGCCTCGGGGTCGGTCCGACAATTGCCTGGGCCGGATCGAGACGAGCGAGCTGGAGGGCCGCAAAACCGCCAGATGGGTCGGAGAGAGATAACGATGACTCGGCAAATCTCTGGGCTGTCGTTGTCTTTCCACACCATTTCGGCCCCTGAATGAGCACGGCACCGAAAATGCCAAGGTCGCGCTCGACCAAGCAGTCGACGCACCGTCCTATATACCTATCCATCGCCTTTCCCTCCAATCATCCACTTGAAATTATACTGTCTATCTGCGTCGTTGGGACAAATAACGATGACTTATTGGGACGATTGACGGTAATTTATTGGGACGATTGACGATAGCTCGTTGGGACGATTTCCATTTTCTTAAGGCACTAATCAACGAGACCCACTGTGAACTATGAGACGGATAAATTTAGCTGACGCCTCTCATGAGTTCAGCAATGCTGATTTGAAATCCGTCGGCAATCTTCTTGAGATTTGAAAGGTTGACATTACGCCGCCCGACTTCAATGCTCGCGTAGTAGGAACGATCCATTTCAATCAAATTGGCGAACTGCTCCTGACTGCACCCGAGTCCAGCGCGGAGCTCTTTGCATCTCATGCCGAATGATTTCTGAAGCGTCGTATCCATGACAAAAAGAGTCATGGATTGTTGTATAAAAGCCAACGGACTATATACAACAATCCCAGTTAAGGCGCATAATTATCTCTATTGGAAAGCGCTCTGATGCCCAGTCGGATAGGGCACGGAAAAGGAATGGAACAGCACAATGACCCAGGGAAAGCACTTCGCTGCCGGTGGCGATCACTTCGCCGCACTGCCAAACAAAAAGATTCACACTCCGAAGGGGATCGCGCGTCTGACCGTCACCGCGGCGACCATGGCCGCCATGACCGGATCGAGCCTCATCTCACCGTTCACGGCATTCGCCCAGACCGGTGACGGGGGCACGCAGCACCCCGCCGTGATGTCGCCGATCGCCGCCCACGCCGGCGCGGCATCCGGTACCGGCGCGAAATCCGCCGCACAGACCATCGCGGACCTGCAGAAGGCAGTCGACGAGGCGAAGGCGAAGGAGGACGCCGCCAAGGCATCCTACGATGAGGCCGCCGGTCCCTACAACGAGGCGGCTTCCGCCCGCGACCAGGCCAAGGCATCCTACGATTCTGCAGTCAATGCCGGTACGGCAGCCGACCGAGCGGCAATGGACGAGTACGCCCGTCAGGTCGCGGAGGGCAAGGACGCCGCCGATGCCGCCGGCAAGGACCTCGAGCAGGCGAAGGCGGGTCTCGCAGACGCCAAGGCGGATGCATCCGAGAAGGACGAAGCGTACCAGTCCGCCATCAAGGCGGCCCAGTCTGCAAAGGACGCCCTCGATAAAGCCAAGGCCGATGCCGTAAGCGCCACCCCGGAGGCAATCAGTGCCGCCGAGCAGGCCGTGCGCGACGCCCAGGCTGCCGTGGACAGGGCACAGGCCAATCTCGCCAACGCCAACGCGACGCTTGCCGATGCCCAGTCCAAGCTGGTTGCGGCCCAGTCTGCAAAGGATTCCGCCGATGCCGTCCTCGCCGCAGCCCAGCAGAACAAGGACGCGGCGGATGCGAAGGCCGCAGCCGCCAGCGCCGCCTACGAGAAGGCGAAAGCAGACCTCGCCGCAGCGGAGGCAGGCGCGAGCGGCCCGGAGTACGATGCGGCAAAACAGAAGGTCGCGGACGCGGAGGCAGCCCTCGCTGCCGCACAAGCGACACAGTCCCAGTGCGAGTCCGAGCTCGAGCAGGCGCAATCCGCCGCAGCAACGGCGCAGACCGAGCTGAATGATGCCCAGGCGTCCCTCTCCGCGAAGCAGCAGGCCGCGGCCGATGCCGAATCCGGTGTGAACGCCGCCCAGTCCGCCCTCGATGCCGCGAACGCCGACCTCGATGCGGCCAAGCAGGCGAATGCAGACGCCGTCGCCAAGCTGGATGCCGCGAAGCAGGCTGTCAAGGACGCCGAGTCCGCCAAGGCAGCCGCCGATGTAGAGCTCGCGAACGCCAAGACCGCAAAGGACACCGCAGACGCCGCCGTGACCGCCGCGCAGCAGAAAGTCGACGAGGCTCAGGCGAAACTCGATTCAGCCGGCGCGCAACTCAAGCAGGGGGCCATCGGTTTCTTCCGTGCCATGGGTGCCGATTCAGCCATCGAGATCATCCAGAACTGCACATACAAGGACTACACCGAGGTGGGGAACAGCCTCGACGCGACTAGTCTCGACAACATGCTCGCGGCAATCCCGTACATGAAGTCCATCAACGAGTATCGCAAGTCCGTCGGTCTCTCTGAGCTCCAAGTCACGTACAAGCTCATTGCGGCGGCGATTGCCAACGCGAACTATTCCGATGTCAAGTTTGGGCATTCCATGCAGTTTGATACGGGCGAAAACCTCGCATGGAACTATGGAACCGATCCGAAACCGCAGTGGGTGGACCAAGAAAAAGCTTTCTTCGATCAGGCGGTTCAGGAGCTCTATGGCGTCACCGGTCTAATCGGTAAGGATGCCACAGACTTCTACAAGTCGCATAGTGGGATTGAATCCTATGTCAATCAGCATTTTAAGGTTGCCGGATATCCCGCAACCGTCGGTCATTACCTGCATGTCATCAGCCCTGAAATCGGCTATATGGGCATGGCGGTCTGCAGCAAGGGAACCATGAACGGCTGGAAGACCGACAGCTTCGATACCGCAAACCTGGGTTGGGCAGGCTCCGGTTGGAACATGAACCCCATGTCCGTCGACGAGTACGAGCAGAAGCTGACCTCCTATATCAACGGCCTTAAGAACGCCAAGAGCGCACTCGACGCAGCCAAGGCCGATCTCGCATCCAAGAAGCAGGCAGCCGCCGGCGCCGCCACAACCGTCCAGCAGAAGCAGGTCGCGGTGGATTCCGCACAGGCAGGTGTCGATGCCGCAAAGCAGGGTGTTGCCGATGCCCAGCGTGCCGTCGATGCCACCAAGGCTGATGTCGCCGCCAAGCAGCAGGGCGTCACGGATGCCCAGACCGAGCTTGATGCGGCGAAATCGGACCTCGATGCCGCCAACGCGGCAGTCGATACGGCAAAGTCGACCGTCCAGCAGAAGCAGGTCGCCTTTGATGCTGCCAACGCAGCCGTAATGACCGCACAGTCTAAGTTGGATTCCGCCAAGGCGGACACCGCTGCTAAGCAGCAGGGCGTGGACGATGCGAACGCCGACCTCGCGAAGTTCTTCCAGGACGTCGCCGACGCCAAGAAGGCGGTCGATACAGCAAAGAGCGTCCATGACGCGGCGGTAGCCGATCAGGTCGAGAAGGCGACCGTCCTCGCCGCCGCCGAGCAAAAGGCGGACGCCACCGCACGCGCCCTCGCGGATGCCCAGCGTGCCGTCGATGCCGCAAAGGCCGACACCGGCGTTGCCGCCGACAGGCTTACCGGCTCCCAGACCGATCTCGAGGACGCACAGTCGAACCTCGACATCCTCACCGGTCTTGCCGCGAAGCTCGCAGAGGCACAGCAGCGCGAGCAGGATGCAGTAAAGGCCGTCAATGACACCAAGGCCGCCCTCGATGCCGCGAAGGCGGATACCGCCGCCGCCGAGTCCCTGGTCTCCGCCGCCGAGCAGGCGAAGGCGCAGGCAGACGCCAAGCTGGCGAAGCTGAACTCCATCGACGCCGACGCGGCGATTGCTTCCGGCCATGACGCGAACGCGGATGACGTCCTCAACGCGCTTTTCGCCGCCGCCGTCGAGGCACGTGCCAAGATCGCGCCCGCAAAGGCAATCCTGGACGAGAAGCAGGCCGCGGTAGACGGGCTCCAGTCTGGCTATGATGCGGCACTCGCCGCCTACGAGTTGGCGAAGTCCGACCGCATCGCAGCGGAGCAGAAGCTTTCCGATGAGATCGCACGACAGGAGGCAGAGGAGGCGGCAAAGCAGCAGGCGGCATACACCCCGAAGCACCTCGCCGGCACGGATACCGCCCAGCCCGGCAGCCTCGCCCAGACCGGTGACCGCGCGGGACTCATCGGCGAGACGTTCGCCATCGGCGGTACCATCCTCGTGGCGGCCGGCGTCTTCCTCGATCAAAAGAAGCGCCGCGAGCAGATGTAAAAGCGAGCCGGGCGTTGGATATCGGCTGGTGTCCAACGCCCGGTTTCATGGGCAGGGAGATCGGTGTGAGAACAAAGGCTATTATCGTTGCGCTTCTGGTGTGCCTTTCGGCACCTCAACTTGGATGTGCCAGCGTTGCAAAGCAAGAAAGCGGCTCTACGGAAAGGGCCGCCACAGCGGTAAAGAATAAAGACAAAAAGAGGCCAAGCGAAGAAAAGGCGACGCAAACCTCTGGAACCCAGACCGAGGAGAAGAAAGAATCCGACGACAAGGACCAGAAGTCCGATGACTCCAAGAAAGAGGATAACAAGTCTTCCGACTCGTCGAAGTCTGACAGCAAGGGAAACTCCTCCGACTCCAAGCAGAATTCCAGCAATTCGCAGAGTTCCGGCAGCAACAATTCCTCTTCCAACGGCGGTAGCCAGAAGAAGTGGGTTGCCGAGCAGGGACACTGGGAGACAGATTACAGCCAGGTCTGGGTGCCGAATGTAGTGTATACGCGCCATCCTCGTTTCTGGGTCAACCATGGTGGTACTATGGTAGGGCCCTTCGATTCCGAAGATGCCGCCTACGCTTGGATTATTAACGATGGCGAAAACGGCGGTATCGGTGGATCCGTTGTAGATGATTCGTATACCACATCTGAAGACCAGGGACATTATGAACAGCAGGCTACGGGACAGCATTGGGTTGTCGACGTCGCCGGTCACTGGGAGTAATGTACATCGTTCCTCTCCTCTTACATTCGGTAAATGTTTATTTATTTGTGGGCGGCCGGTTCAGCCGCCTTTTTTAGACGCCCAGTCTGGGAACAAACGATAGGAAAGCAATCAAACGAGAGGCCGTTCCAAAAGAATCCGGCGGTGCCGGATTCTTCGGGCAAAACCTCCCGCAAATTCAACCGATCTACAACTGTGACCATATGACTGTGCGCACATGTTAGCATGGTCATATGGTCACCTATTTATAGCTGCGATTATGCTGCAATAACTCAATCGTTAGTGCTTATTAAACAGCCAATCGAAGCCAGGCTTGCCCAGTGTTTGGCGCATCTGCCCCACCTGGATCTCCGTCTCCACGCCATCCTTGCCGAAAACGGCGCTCATGTTCCCAGCGGTCGGGATGACCGTTTTCACTTCGCCCGTAGTGAGGTCGAAACGTCGGCTGCTGACCTGGTTCTCAAGATGGATCTGACCATCGGATCCAAAGACACTCTGGAGCATGGCTGCCTCCTTGCAAGAAACTGTCGCCCCCAAGATAACAGACGGGCGGATCCAGCTCAGCATATAACGTTCGGTAATACATGACCATGTTAATGTAGTCATATGTTCACGCATTACAAGCTGGGACCTCATGTATTAGAGCTCGAGCTGCGCCCGTGCGTCCTTGGCGTCTCGCGTCCGACCGTCATCAAATGGCTCAAGCCGGGCTGGCGCGATAAGCGGAATGAGGTCGTGAGGCGGATGGACGCCGGCAGCGTCACACCCATCCGCCTCACGGACGATGAAATCGCGTGGACGCCGGAGGCCGTGACCGTCAGGGCGTCCGGCGGGGAAATCATCGGGCTCGATGCGTGGGGCATGGCGAAGGTTCTTACCGGAGCCTATGGTCCCGACTCTCCCGGTCGTATTCCTACGATATCGCCCCTAAATCACCAATGTGTCAGATAAAGAATGATGCAATGGTTATGATCACGCATACGGCGGATGCGGCGACTGCGCCTTTTTTCCTCTCCTTTAGTCCGACGATTAGGGTTGCCGTAAAGTAAAGGGCGGAAATGCAGTCTATAGCAAGCGAAACGAGTTCCTTGGGCGGTTTCAGCAAAAGGTCGCTAGCAAAGAGTGATGCGAGCAGGGTAAAGCCGATTGTGTCCAAGTATCTCGATTGATTTTGCGACAGCATGGCAACTGCCTTTTAGAACAGGCAAGTGAAAAGTCGGTACGATGCCCTTGCGGTTGCAAACAAGGCGCCGCCAGGACCTCTTGTCACGAGACCGGCAATAACGCATTTTCTCGGTTTCCAGCTCATGACAGACCCCTCTCTCTCATGGTGAAACGCATACATTATGCGATATGCACATTATCTCGCTAATTAATTTCAATATCCATCATCTAACTAAAGAATACTGACTCGCTGGTTCAGCGACGATGCGTTTTTACCCTTGCGTTCCCACTCGCCGCGTCGGCGGCCGGAAGGGTCTCCGTCTCGCAATCAGCGACCTTGTAACCGTATCTGATGACCGTAGGTTAAACCAACCCACAGCCATGAGCACGTTAACGTAGTACTATACTAATTACTTAACATGCTCATATATTTCTAACTGCGACTTAGAATTACTTAATATAGTCATATGTTAATGTGCTAATATATGACTATGCTATTTCAGAAAGGGGAGGACATGACGACGAACATCCTGCTAGTCAATCAGAAGGGCGGCGTCGGCAAGACGACGTTCGCCGACGAGATCGCCTGGGGTCTCGAGCGCCGCGGCCACAAAGTCGGATTTGGCAATCTCGACCCTCAGGGCGGCGCGAACCACGAGAAGAACCTGCTCGACGACGAGGACGCCGTGAATGTCATCGACACGCCGGGTTTCCTGAGCGACGACACCGCCGAGTATGCCAAGAATGCGGATATCGCAATCATCCCGGTGCAGCCCGGCACGCTGGGCCTGAAGCCCATGAAACGCACGATCAAGGTCATCACCGAGGCCAATCCTGACTTGTCGTTCGCAATCATCGTCAACAACTTCGCGGCGAACCAGACCGTGGACAGACAATTCCTCGAGCTTCTTGAGGCCGATGACCTTCCCGTGCTGGGCACTGTTCCGACCGCGGCGGCATTCAAACAGGGCGCGGCCCTGGGCAAGCCCGTATACGAGATCGCGAAAAACGGCAAGGCCGCCCAGGCGATTGAAAACATCCTGAACGAGCTGGAAGAGGTGCTGTAAATGGCAAAGTTCAAAAAGGCGACCTCATACTTCGACGTCGCAGCGGAGAAGGCCGAGGAGAGGCAGCAGAAAATCGTTGAAAGCGCATCTGAGCCCCAGAAACCGGCTCCTCAGGTGCGGAAAGCCGGGCGCCCCAAAAAGGGCGCTGAAGGGGCATCTGAGAGGCTTGTTCAGCTGTCCGTGTACGTTCCGGAGAGTTACCGAAAACGTTTGAAGCAAGTGGCGCTCGAGGAGGACAAGTCCGTATCGGATATCGCTCGGGAGCTTTTCGATCGCTATCTGGCCGAAAAAGAGTTCTAGTTGAGTTAACGGGCACCGAAAGGTGCCCGTTTTTCTTTTACCTTGGCCACTGAGAGCCGATTTAAGACCCCGTTTTATCTATCAGTGAGAAAACGGTCGAACCTCACCGATAGGACGTCTTATTTTCGATTCTGTAGCTCCCTGCCGGTAATTGAAGTGAGGTTGTTCAAATGTCGGTATCCAGATCAACCGGAAAACGGATTCGGCGTCATTGCCGAATTGTAGGGCTTGCAACTAAGTGGGATTAGTTCGCCCGGGGAGCCGAAGGCGACGCCGGCGCTGAGGGCTGACAGCGACGTAGTCGGGGAGCTGGGGCGTTAGCCCCCACACTTTTGGCCGAAGGCCATGCCAAGGAGCCGAAGGCGACGCGGAGTGAGGCATAGCCGAACGGAGGGCAAGGAGGCGCAGCCGACGCGCAGGGAGCCGTAGGCGACCGGAGGGCGAGCGTAGCGAGCGCCAAGGAGCGTTAGTGACGCGGAGCGAACGCAGTGAGCGGAGGGCAAGGACGATGGCTTTTCTTGTTTGTATATCGTTCGATTATTAAATGCTTTCTGGTGGATTTCTCTGTTTCCCTCTTGAGTTCAGACTAAGTGAATCTAATTCACTCTAGTCAGACTTGGTGGGTTGTATGAACCCATAGTTGTGGTTATTTCAACCCATAGTTGTGGTTATTTCAACCCATAGTGCATGGGTTAACTGAACCCATAGTTGGCATGGGTTATTTCAACCCATAGTCTCGCGAGACAACCCATAGTTGATAAGTTGGCCAAGGTTAACACAGGCTCAAACTATGGGTTGAAATAACTATTTCGGTACTTTTTGGCGTTTTCCGATCGCTTTCTATGGGTTGAATTAACCCATAGCCGGAAAAGTGGCTTAAATTTTCTATGGGTTCTTTCAACCCATAGTTCTACCGTCACAGAAAAGCATCCGCGATCCCTGTGAGCAAGTCTATGGGTTGTCCTAACCGATAGACTTGCTGAAGAACCGTTATTTAACCCCCTATCAATAAAATTATTTTTCGTCTAACTATGGGTTAAACCAACCCATAGTTAGACTGTAGGTTGGTTTAACCCATAGTTTGTAAGGAAAAGAAATAGGGCTATGGGTTGTATGAACCCATAGCCCTTCAAACTAGGCAGAATGCTTTGCGTCCCACTGAGCTTTGCGTTTCGCCGAATTCTCAGCACGTTGCTTTTTCTTGCCCTCCTCGACTTCGAGTCTGCGCTTAGCGATCGCCGTCATATCGAGCCGGTACTCAACCGATTTGTTATTCCCGCGCGGCGACTTAATCAAAAGACCGAGTTCGACAAGCTTGTCGATTCTCTTTTTAACATTCGAGCGATCCGACTTGACGTCAGCCGCCATGGTGGCAAGGCTGATGTAGCAGGTTGATTTGTAGACGTCCTTGCGCTGGAACGACCAAATCCGCCCCATAATATCGGTGTCGAGCCTAGGCAGACCGAGCTCGAGCATCCATGGCGGCTTGATGATCGCGACCTTCTCGCTGACCATATCCTGCACCATGTGGGCGACACGGGACGATTCATCCGATGCCCGGCGAAGTACCTCGCGGTGACTCTCACTATTGGCCATGGCGGCATCTGTGACGGCCTGATTCGCGAAATCGGACGCCGTCCCCATTCCAGACGGGTTTGCGGGACCGGACGGGTGGCTATCCGTGTCCCACGGATAGCCACCGCCCACATCCGGTTTTAAATTTTTGGTATCCATAAACTAGCCTCTCGTTGAGGCTATCTAGCCATCAGCCGAAGTGATGCCATAGTATTTTGGTAGTACTTCAACATAGGGGCCCAAATCGAAGCATACGTGTGCTAGGATTGCAGGTAACAGGCCAGAAAGCCACATTTGAACATGAAAGAAGCCCTTCTTACTTGGCGGTTAGGGGGCTTTTTTCATATCTATTTTTGCTCTTTAACACGCTCCAAAAACTCGGCGATAGCGATCGCCGCCATAGACGACTTAGCTACACCGCGACTCTTCGCGTAGTCATCGAGATCACGCCAAATTTCGAGAGGCAGAGTAACCTGGATTCTTTTCTTCTCCTCGGCCACTGCCATAGACAATTACCTCCTTCGTTGAACAAGCGAAATCGTACCACTACTGATTGAAACAAAGCGTATCACAAATACTGTCTAAAATACAAACTAACACAAAGTGGTACACCTAAATTCGCTAAATCTTTTCGCCGGCCAGATAGGCACTCGAGTTTCCAAAAGGGGTACAGGAAATTGCCGAAAAGGGCACAGGGGCGGCGAGTGATTCACCAAGAGTGAAGGTGGGCCCTCTTACCCAAGCGTTACTCGTTGCTTTGAATGGCAACGCACTAGGGCGATGGGAGTACTCGGGAGACCTGCCTGTATATTATGCAGCTGATTGAATGGCAACAGGGCCGGCGACGCTGCCGGCCCTGTAACTGTCCACGCGGGGCAGGCCGCGCATGTTGAGTTTAACGCATCTCGTGACTGTTCAGATTCCGTGCACCGGGCGATTTGTTTTGGTCGTTTAGCTGGGCTAATGGTGGTTATTGGCTGGTGGACTGGATGATTTGGACTAATAGTTGTTAATAGTGGCCGAACGAAGATCTGTTCAGGCTATTAGAAGCAATAGCAAGTACGGTCTTGGCTGGAAAACAGGTCGCGAGCAGGGAAGGGCCGAGCATGTACGGACCGGCGTTGGAATTTGAGGAGATCGGCGAGGAAGTTAAGGATGAGGTTCGGCGGCAAGTGATTGACAAGATCGTCGAGAGAGTCAGGGGCAAGCTCAAGGCCCGTGACGAGCGCGAAGACGATCCGTTTTGGGGTCGCGGGAATCAAGAACACCTTCGTCGAGCTGCGGAAAGGCTGGATTCCGGCGAGGGAGTGGAGCACGGATTGATCGAAGAAGAATGACGCTCTGCTAGAATCAGCAGCGCTGTCAGCAGCCCTTGTGCCGGGCAGAGCCCTCCATCCGATGGGAGGTGATGCCCATGACCGATTTCACCGAGTTCGTGAAGCTCCTGACCGCCCTGATCTCGCTCCTCACGGCCCTTGTCAGCCTTTCCAAGGCACTCAAGCAGGGTTCGAAGCCCAAAAAGAAAGGCCACCGTCGTTAAGACGATGACCTAACTTTCCAACGCAACGGCTCTGCCCAGCTCTCTACAACTTGGGATGCCGTCGGCACCATTCTACCCGCTTGACATTGCTGTTGTCGATGCGCCGTATCAAGAATCCATGGCAGCGCTCGTGGCGCTCGTGGTTGCAAAACAGCCCAACAAATAGCGGCTATTAGTCAGCTCGGCTGTCCAAAAGGCCTAATAGTTGCTAATAGCGGCCAGTTGGCAACGGATTTGGGCTATTAGTTCTAACAGTGCCTATACTATGACCCCACAAACGGGACAAGGTTTTCTATCCGCACGAGGTTTTAAAGTTTTAGCTGGAACAATCCGGCAGATTGGAGCACAGAACATGAGGTTCGAACGCCTCATGTCGCTCAAAATACGTCTCCTCAACTGCGCAAAGGAGAACGGTTTTTAGCGACAGGGAGACAATGGAATGATCTGGTTCACCAGTGACACGCACTTCGGGCACGAGAACGTCCTGAAGTTCACCGACCGCCCGTGGGAGACGATTTGGCAGATGAACGACGCCATCGTCGACAACATCAACGGCAGGGTCGCCGCGGACGACGAACTCTACATCCTGGGTGATTTCTCATTCAAGATGACCGCCCAGGACGCCTACGGGCTTCGCAAGCGGATCGCCTGCAGACGCATCCACCTCGTCCCGGGAAACCACGACAAGGACTGGACCCAGCCGGCGGTCGCTGGCGCCTTCACCGTGGAGCCGCCGATCTGCGTGCTCAAGATCGACGGGCAGAAGATCATCCTGTGCCATTACCCCATGGCCGACTGGCAGGGCATGAGCCATGGATCGTGGCACCTCCACGGGCACATCCACAGCAGCGGCGGCGCGTACAACGAGTTCAACCGCAAGCAGGGCCTTCTGCGCTACGACGTCGGTTGCGATGCCAACGGGCACTCCCCGGTGAGCCTCGACGAGCTGAGGGAATGGTTCGCCGGAGTCGACGAGCCGTGCGGCCGGGTGAAATGGCCCTGGTGGGTCAACGAGACCGGCGACAGGCAGGTCGAGCGCGAGCTGGCGGCGTACAAGAGGGAAGAGGTAATCCGATGACGGTCTATGTGACGGGCGACATCCACGGTGGGCTCGACATGCAAAAGCTCCGCAACTGGAAACTTGGCGACAGTCTTACTAGCGACGACTATCTCATCGTTGCCGGTGACTTTGGCTTTCCGTGGAACTTCTCTGCGGAGGAATGCGCCGACATCGCCTGGCTGGAGTCGCGCCCCTATACCGTGCTGTTCGTCGACGGTAACCACGAGCGCTTCGACCACTGGGCGGAGCGCCCCATGGAGTTATGGCACGGCGGGCTGACGCAACGCCTGTCGGACACCTCGCCCATTCGGCGCCTGACGCGCGGCGAGGTCTTCGAGCTCGACGGCTCGACGGTCTTCACCATGGGCGGTGCCACGAGCGTGGACAGGGAATACCGCGTGCCGTATTCCAGCTGGTGGCCTCAGGAGCTCCCGGACGAGCGCGATTTCGATACCGCGCGGACAAAGCTCGACGAGGTCGGCTGGAAGGTCGACTGCGTCATCACCCATACCTGCTCGACGCGCATGCTCTCGCCGACGCTCTACCCGGACCCAGGCTGGGAACGCCCTGATGTGGACCGGCTGACCGGATTCCTCGACGAGCTCGAGGACCGCCTAGACTATAAACATTGGCATTACGGCCATTTTCACCGAGACGGCAACCCGGACGAACGGCACACGGTGCTGTATGACCGGATCGTGAGACTCGGGGACAAACTCCTGCCGTGGGGTGCGTACTGATGACGGTCTATGTGACAGGCGACGTGCACGGCAGGGCCGAGTACGGGTCCAGCCGGTTTGCATTCAAAAATTGGCCGCTGGGCCGGACCCTGACGCGCGATGACGCGGTGATCGTGGCCGGCGACTTCGGCTTTGTCTGGGATGGATCCAACGCCGAGAAATACTGGCTCGACTGGTTCGAGTCGAAGCCGTGGACCACGTGTTTCGTAGACGGCAACCATGAGAACCACCACGCCCTGGCTGGGCTGCCGGTGCGGGAGTGGAACGGCGGGCTCGTCCATGAGGCGCGACCGCGCGTGCTGCACCTGATGCGCGGTGAGGTGTTCGACATCGACGGGCTCACGGTCCTTGCCATGGGCGGCGCCGCGAGCAACGACAGGCAGTATCGCAGGGAGGGGAGGAGCTGGTGGCCCGAGGAGATGCCGAGCGAGGAAGAGACGGAACACTGCCGTTCCTCGCTCGACCGCGTGGGCTGGAGGGTCGATTGCGTTGTGACCCACGAGGCTCCTGCCGCCCTGGCAGAGGAGCTGTGCCGCGAGCGCGGACGCGAGTATCGGGGCGACCGGCTTCAGCGATTCCTTGGCGAGCTCGACGGGCGGCTCGGCTACCGCGCCTGGTTCTTCGGCCACTACCACGGCGACGAGTGGCGTGACGCCAGGCATCGCCTTATCTACCGAGACATCGTGTCGGTCGAAGATGCTGCGCCCGCTTCTAGAAACCTTCTAGAAGCGCTCTAGAAGGTTTCTAGAAATTAGGCGCCATATGGACTATTCCAATTCAAAAGTCTGGTCGAGGGAGTTCGACCCGGCACCAATCCCGTCGACTTTCACTTCGATGGGAGACATGTCGTTGAGGTCAAAAATCGACACACCGTCGCATTCGCCTCCCGGCGCAAGCCCTTGTGAAGAGAAGTGATCTTCCTGCAAATCGGCAGCAAACCCGCGAGATAGCATCTGCTTATTTTGATAAGCCGTGATGTAGCTACCAACAGCGCATGAATCTGCCGATCGGTTGTTAATGGCGTGCCAGCGAACAACGACAACCTTCCCGCCATCGCCAGTCGAGGAATCATGCACCTCGACGCCGGTGACTGAATACTTCATCTTGCCGTAAACCCCGTCTTCCTGCGCGTTATCAGAATCGGCGACCTGAACTGCCGTCTGATAATCGTCTGCCTGGCTGCACCCAGAGGTCATAACTAGGGCGGCTGCCAGAACACCCGCAGCCCCAAAGTTCCGAGCTAGGTTGATTGCCTTTTTAACAGAGAGATGCTCCATCGATTACTCCAAACTTAATTGTTTTTGAATGCCATCAGCCAAACAGCCAAGCCCCAATGAGCATGACCACTGAAACTGCCGTAAGCGAAGCCCAGACGGCATTTTGACGGGTGATGACACCGTTGATGGTGAGCGGATTTGCGCCGGCACCATCAATGACAGTCCAGACGAGTGGCGTGACCAAAAAGACGACTAGCCCTGCCGTTATCAACTCACGGCGAGACGGCCTTAGCTTGTCGGACATATCTACACGCCCCTCGTCTGGGTCATGACCTCGACCTTGGCCTCGGCCACGGCCGCCCGCTGCTCGGAGGCGGCGAGGCGGTCCTTGAGGGCGGCGACCTCGGCCATCAGGTCACGCTGGGCGAGGAGGGAGACGTTGAGATCGGCCTGAGCCTTGGCCGCGGCGTCGACCGCACCCCTCATGCTTTCAATTCGATCGTCTTTTGCGGCTGATTCTGCCAAGAGCTGATTGTTCTCGGAATCGAGCTTCTTGAGCTGCGAGAGGTAATCGGCGACGGCGGCGTGGAGCTCATCGTTCTCAATCTCCAAGCTCGCAGTATCCAGCTCGAATTTCTCTTTGATGGCGGCGACCTGCTCGACGCAATTAGATTTGATGCTCTGAATCTGTTCCATTGCACTTTTCTTGGCAGCGTCGGCGTCCTCGCGGGCAGCACGAGCCTCCATCGCGGCAGCTTCGGCAGCGCCCACAATGATGCGCTTGACCCGCTCGACCGCCTCATCGAGGACGGCCGATGCGTCGAGCGCAGCCTTCACGCCGGGAGTGGCGTTAGGGTGGTAGCCATCGACCAAGCGGGCGACGGTATCGTCCTGCGAGAGACCAAGGCTCGTGCTGATGTCCTTTATGGCGTCACGGGTCTCCGATGAGACATTCAGACTGGTCATTTTCTTTTCGGACTGGACTTGGTTTTCGGCCATGATGCGGCACTCCAATCAACAACGGGCATGGCTCCGCCATGCCATATGGCTGGGAACAATGCACGGCCGCTGTTGAGTTGTCTTTTTCCTGCGATCGGTGAGTTCTAAAAAGGCGTCTCAATTCATGCGTTCACGCAGGTTTTCGGTTAGAGAAATACCGCACCCTTATATAGTAACGCCGCCGCACTCGGGCCTATTAGGCAAATCGCGAAACGACAGACGGACTTATTTCCTGACGCCCACCAATCCGCGTTCACGAAGGATGCGGTACAGCGTTGATTTGGAGACGCCAGTCGCAGCGCAAATATCGGGAATAGGAGTCTCTCCTCCAAGATAGAGCCTTACTGCAGCATCGGCTTTGACGCCGGCAGTGCGAGGCCTGCCACCCACGTTGCCGCCGTGGCTCCGTTTGACGGCGATACCCTCGGCCTGGCGTTGCCTGATCAGATCTCGCTCAAGTTCCGCGGTGCAAGCATGGGTGCCAAGCACGAAGCGCCCGAATGCGGTATCTAGATCCACGGGCTGTTTCAGGGACGTGAGCTTCACGCCGAGGTTTCGAAACATAAGGTCATAGTTGAGCAGCTGCCTGGTCGATCTGGTCAAGCGCTCCCAGGATTCGACCACCACCTCGTCGCCCGCCCGCATCTTCTTGAACAGGCGCTTCTGCTGCGTCCGGTCGCCGTCCTGGGCACCCGTGACCTTGTCCTTGTAGATATGGCCATAGGCCACGCCAGCGTTCACCAGAGCCTCGATCTGGCGGTCCAACCTCTGGTCTTTCGTGCTCACGCGAGCATATCCGTAACGTGTCATTTCAGCCTCCTGCCTTGTATTTGATTTTCCCATGGGAATTGACGCGGAGGTTTTGACACTGGGTTTTGGCACTCGACGTTCACGGCATCGAGGGTTCGATTCTCGAGTGCCCAGAGGCATACCTTTTGAGACTGTTTAATTTGAACAATAACAGAGGTGTACCAGTTAACCGGGGTAGTCGCAGATTCGGTTAGAATTGATGTCACGGCGCATTCCGTGCGCGGGCGGCCGACGATTTGATCGGAGGTCACCATATGCTGAAATTCCTTAACGCGCTGGCCGCTCTTGCAACGGTCGGCACGTTCATCATCGCGTTTTTAAACTCGTATGAGGTTCGGATTAAGGTCCGTAGGCGTACGCGCGGTGCGGACAGTGGACGGCATTTGCGCCACAAGCGCAAATAAGAATGCCCGGGGGTCGGAGCCCGGGCATTTAACAAAGACTGAAAACTAGGCCGCCCGCGCTCCATGTTGCTTACACGGGATGCGTCGTTTTCTGTTGTCATTCTACCCTCTTTGGGCAGATAAAACCACCGTACGCTTGGGTTCTCATGCGAGTTCATCCATCATCCATGCGGCGTGATCGCAACAGTGGGAGCCGTCCAGGACAGCTCATCTTACAATCGAATGAATTGCAGCTGCCGAATTGATCTCCATAAACATGACGCGGCTGTAGAATGAAGCAGGGTCGAAACGAAGCAGTTCCCGGACAATTGGCGTCCGGCCAGACACTTCGGTTCGGCCCTTTCTCATGCGCATTTCTAGAAACGCCTAGTACGGATACAGGTCTGGACTAGGTCCACTCATCGCCAGCGACATGTATTCCGAAATGATTGCGAATCGCTTTTGATGCGGTGCCTGACGGCACCTATGATCCGCTCGCGAAGCTCGCTGACTTATATATCTCTTATTTACATCGCCCGGGGAGCGAAGCGACGCCGGCGCTGAGGGCTGACGGTTGGCACGCCTCGCGCTGATGACTTGCTGATTGTAATAACTGGTCGCGAGGTCTAATTAGCTTGGTGGTTGAATTGTTAGGCGGTGGAGCATCCACAGAGTCCGGGCACAATCGTGGACCCTCCCTAAATCTTCGAAACCAGCATTGCAGCTGGGAAAGCCTCACCCGCCCCTTGGCCTTTTGCTCGACGATCTCGCGGGACTCCGCATGGCTACGCCCATGCATCCGGACCGTTCGTTTTAACGCGCCGGCCGTCCTCACCGGCACCCCCGTACATGGCGGAACCCGGGGTTGGGCTCAGAATCCGTCACGGCTGCATGCTCATCGTGATCCTCTTTGCTTGACGTTGCGACTTATCACCGCGACACGTGTGTTGCCACACGGCTATCCAACCAACTCCTGATCTTCGGCTGTTCGCCTACTTTCCTGCAGTTTTCCAGCAGGACAATCGCTCTGAATCCGGCACGCCGTCTCCGCCCAGAAGGGCCGAGGCGGCGCAGGGGTCACATGGAGGGCACTACCCCCGTCGAAGTCTCCGTAGAGACGGGACAATGAACCTGTACAGCTCAGTCTCCGATTATTCGAGCCCTTGGCTACCTTTTTGAACGGGTCTTAAACCCGTGCCGACCGGGAACGGCATATGTCCACTCCCATAAAAAACGGGAGCCGTGCGAGCCGGCTCCCATTTGCGTTTTCTAACTGTCATCCATAGCGTGACCTGCGGGTCCCTGCTATCATTGGATGTGCCAGGAGTGCTGTTTGCGTTTTTAGCACAACTGGCAAGTAGAAACGCGAGTTGGTAGCTCGCCTCTACACCGTGCGGAGGTGTTGGTAGCACCCGAGCACAATCTTGATGGTATCACGCCCGCCCGTCTTTTCGGCGGGCGGGTTGCCATTTTTTTATGCCTCTACCTGCGGAAACTATAGTATACCTCAGTAACTCATGCCTCACCGCTCTACCGGGGCATGAGCGCTTTACTCCGCCCCGACAGGCAGTTCGAGGCTAGCGAGGCGTGTCGCCGCGAGCGTAATCGCCGCGATCGACGACGCGATCGTCCATCTGTCGCAACACGGCGCTACCGCTGTGCGCCTGGCCGGCGGCGCGAACGCGGTCGTCGCCGGCATCGACAACGCCGCCGGCGTAACGGTTGCGAATCTCCCTTGCGTAACCGCGCCGGGCAAGAAGCTCATCACGTACGGCGGGATCTTCGAGCAGATCTTCATCACACTTCGGTGCAATGAATTTAGGAAACGAATTGTAGGAGACGCCCTTGCTCGCTTTCGCCTGCTCGACCCACGCCGAGTATGCTTTCTTGAGACGCTTGATGTAAATCTCACAACGTTTCTCGTATGGAAGGGCTCGCTCGGCTTCCAACACGTTATTTCCGAAAGCCGTCTGCAACGACTTCAACGCGAACCGCCCGTCGAGACGGGTCAAGTTGAAGGTACATTTTGGATTACCGGCCTCTTTGATATCGAGATCTGTCGCATAGACTCGATTGTTCTTGATGAAAATGTCTACGCCCCACGAGGCAAGTAATTTTTTGAACTGCTCCATATTCTTCGGGTGGTAGTCGTCGATTGCAATATGGATCAGCTCGCGCAGATTGTTTTTATAACTGTACTCTCCCCGATCGACAATCTCCTTTTCAATATCGCGCGGCTGACGATCTCGAATCTTTGAATTTCTCTTACCTTTTTCAAGTTGAGTAAGATTCCAGGCCTTGTCCATTTCACGAACCCATGAAGCGCGTTCGAATTTTCCGCGACGCCCACCAGTCTCGCAACGTTTGCCGGTCAGCAAATCGGTACGGTTGATCGCCATATGGACCGCGTAGCGTTTTCCCGCCTTATCGCTTTCCTCATGCAACGCGAGAATCACTTGTTGATGCGGATAGTGCTTCGCAAGCCATTGCTCCGCGTAGGCCAAACATGCATCGGGGGTCATCTTGCCTCCGTTGCAGCTGCACTCCTCGGGCAGAAACGCGAGAATCTGATGAAGCATGATTACGTTTTTGACTCCGGCTCTCGACGGTTTGTCGTGATGGAAAACCTTTCTGGTTCTATCCATTTTCGAAAACCAGTGGTCGCTCCATTCGATGTTCCAGCCACCACGCACAATCGCATCTTTTCCGTTGATGTATTTACGAACATTCTTTGCATAGCGCTCACTCGACACTCTTTTCTGTTTGATAACAGTCACTTCACATCACCACCGACGAAATAGCGCTTTTCAAGCTCGTCGATGAAACGGTCTAGCTTACGCCCAACTTGATAAACCTTCTCAAGTGTTCGAAAAACAGCTTTCTCGTTGTACGCGGGAAGCCCTTGGGCGTTCAAAAAGTACATGAGCTGATTGAGATTCGTTCCTTCCTTCAAAAGCTCGTGATAGATTTTGTCGATCGACGCCCGATCGACATCGATTTTCTCGACTCTCCCGACAAGAGCAGTGCGACGCATGAAGGCCGACATCGACACGCCGAGTTCAGAAGCGCGATTCTCAATGGATTTTTTCTCACTTGGCGAAACCCGGATGCGAATCATCTCAGTTCGCTCTTCGTCTTCAGTCAGATCGACCCCGCGAGTCACCGCGTCATCGGGACGCAGGAAATACCTAATCAGTTCGGCCTCAGACATTTGGGCCTTTTTGGAAAACGCAACAAGCGTTTTCTTTTCTTCTTCACTCAGCGTTGCCTTGACTGTGAACGGACGTTTCGTACTCACGGACAGCTCCTCGAAAATGAACCGCACACCGGAGAGGCCTCCGGTGCAAAACCAGCTATTCGATTCGCTTTCCTTTTCGAGTGCTTAAAAATCGCCGACGCGATTTGAAAACGTCTCGCGAAAACTTTACCGCCGTGAGAGGTGGTAAAGCAAGATGTGTGGGAAAACAAATGGCCCGTATGGGCCCATTTGTTGCCACCCACACCCATCTTGCAATCTCCGGAACGGGGATTGGGCGAAACGCAGTGTAGACGTGGAATGAGAGGCCTCATTCCAAGCGAGAGGCCTCGCGGCGTTGTAACTGCGTGAAGACCGTGAGCGGAAGCGAATTTTTAACGCGAAGGATGCTGAGTGTTAGAGATTCGCTGTAGCGAGAGCGAAGCGGTGATGCGAATGCGAGGGATGCCGAGTATTTGCATCACCGCGCAGCGGGTTTGCGGCGCCCGCGACGCAAACCTTCGACTTTGTCGAATGTTTTTCGTAACGCCAGCGAAAAAGTTGAGGCAGCTTTCGACATTTCAATGACGCGGAGAGTCTTTGGTGAGACTCGTAGCGTTGTTGGATTGTCGAAAGGTAACGCGATTTGAATTACGGTTCGGATTAACGATTCGATTTTCATGCGGCGGCCAAGCCGCCTATGATTGCTCCCTCCGGTCGCTATCGATTTTCAAAACTCCCGTTTTGTTTTGAATCAATTTGAAATCCGAAATGAAAAACGAAACGCCCGCGCGAGTCGCTTTGACTTTTGCGCGGGCGCGATTCGGATCGGCCGAAAATCAAGCTGATGATATTTTGAGTTTCGCGTTTTAGATCTCAGAAACCAGATTTAAAAACTGCGGCGTTAATTTCACTTCGCCCACAGCATTACGGCGCGAGCACATCCAACGGAACAACTTGGACGCCGCGGTCGGTAACATAGGCTTGTGAACCAAATCCAATGATTGCAACTTTCGAAACCGGTGGGTTGTTTCCGGCGGCAACCATACGTTCCTCGACAGCAACAAGATTGTCAGATGCCTCTTCGATTTGAGCGGAGCTGAGCTTAACTTCAACTGGGATCCAGGTCCCGCCAGGAGCCGCAATGACTGCATCGACCTCTAAATCACGAGAATCATGATAGTGGTAGAGGCTCATTCCGTTTGCTCGCGCATAGACCCACAAATCATGGAGTGCCAACGATTCAAAAAGTAGTCCAAGCGTCTTGAAATCTAGCAGCAAGGTCTCCGGAGTCGCCCCGAGCGCAGCGGCCGCCAGTGACGGGTCAGCAAGATGATGCTTCTTTGATTCTCTTAAGTGCACAGGAGATCTCATTGCTGGATTCCATGCGGGAATATCGCGAACGAAGCTGACCCGAGCGAGAAGAGATATATACGATGCCGCCGTTTGTCTCGATACCTCTCCACCAAGATCAGCTACGAGCGTCTTGAGTGTCGCCAAAGTGGATTCATTGCGCGCAAGCGATTCGATAACAGCTTTGACCTTTTCGGGATCGCGTCGAGAGCCATCAACACGAGACAAATCTTCTTCGGCAACTATGCCGATATAACGTTTTGCCATCGCCGACGCAGCCAGCACATCGCGCCCGACCGCCGCGGGCCATCCGCCGCGAACAACGCACTCGGCAATCGAGGCAGAATCCAACGACCCGAAAGCGCCATTGAACTTTTCGCCAGAAATAATGCTCGACAGCTTAACCGCACCGCTAGATTTCCCAAGTTCGAAAAGCGTCATGGTATCCATGCGCAATTTAGCGAACCTTCCAGCACCACTGTGCATCGGCCGCTCATTGTCTCGCGGTGTCGCCGACCCCGTAAATATGAACTGGCCAGGCTCGCCGCCGCGGTTGTCGCACTCAAACCGTGCCGCGTCCCAAAGTTTCGGAACCTCCTGCCATTCGTCGATCAGCCGCGGCACCTCGCCGGAAACGGCAAGCGCCGGGTCCGTCTCGGCACGCAAACGATTCTCGAAGTTGCGCGACGGATCCATGAGAAGGAGCCTGGACGCCGCACGGGTCCCGGCTGTGGTTGTCTTTCCACACCATTTCGGTCCTTCGATGAGAACGGCACCGAATATCCCTAGCATCTGGTCGAGCTCATTTTCGATAATTCGAGTGTAGTACTTTTTTGGCATATTCTTCACCATTGATTACCAGCGCGTTTAACTAAATTTACCGTTTTCATTTAACCAGATTTTGCTTTTTCGATTAACCAGATTTACGCATTTCAGTTAACGAAACAGATTGAACATGCCGAGTCAAGCCACGACAGGCTCGCGTCGTACTGCGGCCTGGCGCCGCACAACCGCCAGTCGGAGACCTCGATCTCCTCGGTGACGGCATCGCGCCAAGGCAACAAAAGGCTGAAGAACCTGCTCATATTCTCGTGCAACTGCCTTGCCCGGACAGAGGGAAGATGAGGCGACCACTACGCCAGGTGCCGAGAACGAGGCATACCGCACGGCAAGGCACTCAAAGCGCTGACGCGAAAGAGGTTGAAGGTCACCTACGCGATCATACGGGACAGGGTGCCCTAAGCCACCTAGTCGAAGCACAGCACTCCGAACAGGCTGGAGTCCGCCGGTCGAAAGGCCTGGCGTCAGCATTTCGCGATTCGATCTCGCGAACGACATTCCCCGGTTGACAAAACTATAGGAACACCCGTGCTGTTACCCCTGCCATGCGTGTGATTGAGTATCTGATAGCTTAAGCACTGCTGAATATCGCGTAACAGCACCGCCGTTATCGTGTGCGGGCATCTGGCAGACGCTGGTCCCTGTGCCCTTTTATTGCTAGCGCTCCATCTGCAGCGCTGCCGCATGATGGTCTCTCCCATGTCGGCCCAGATCGCGTCTATGTTGAACCTCCTCGTTCAGTCGACCGCATGGCGGCACGAGTGTAACGGGGTGCCTGGAGATGCATTTAATAGCGGTGCCTGACGGCAATATTCAGTCGGGAAGGCAGCGGTGCTGATTCGCAATACAGGTGGTGTCGAAAGGGCCTAGGACTCATGTGATTGCATAAGCCGCAACAGTGCTGAAAAGGCTAACTGCTTTTGTTCGTGCATTGGCATCATATTCATAAAAACAACCGGTCCCGACGTTGAATCTAAAATCATCGTTTAGCATTGATCCTGGCTGTTTCCAGAAAGCCACTAGTTTTTTAACTCATACATGAAAAGGAGGTGACGAAAATGGAGAAAGAGGAAATCGAGCTGGCCAGCGATAAATCGGCTTCCGACATCGAGATCACTGTTGAAGAACTTCTGGACTTCGGCATTGATGTTGATCAGGTTATACAGCGCCGCTGCTAAGGTCTGATAACACAATCGCCTCCGTTTAATGTGACGGAGGCGATTCCTATTCGCCCGAAAGAAAGGAGCTCAAGTTGAAGGTTGATTTCACTCTGATCAATCCGGTGAATCACTACAGGAAGACCCTTGTTGATAATCTGGCCATCTTGAATCTAAGGGCCGTTTCTGAAGCAGCGGGATTTTCAACTCACGTTATTGACTTTCAGCGTAAGTTCCTCGAAGAAGAAAAGACTTTTTCAAAAGAAATCTATCGGTGGTTCTCCGACGAAATAAAAGCAATCGACTCCCATGTTTTTGGTGTTTCGATCATGAACGCCTCTTATATCTGGGGCATCATGATAGCGAAGATTATTAAACGGGCGCATCCCGAATCGGTTATCATATTTGGTGGTCCCCAGATCACTTCACTTCGAGAAATGGTTTTTCAGGATTGTCCCGAGGTTGACTTTCTATCGATCTTTGATGGGGAAGAAACCCTCCCGCTTCTACTCGAATATATTGCTTGCGGCGCTCAGGGCGATTTACCTAAAAATTCGATTTCTAAAACCGGGGATTCTGGATTATGCGAGTTGATTGAATACGACATTAACAACCTTCCGGAACTCGACTACTCCAATTCATACGGCATGAACGTGGTCAACATTGAGGCAGGTAGAGGTTGCCCGTTTAATTGCTACTATTGCTCATCCAGAGTGCTTCTCGGTCAGAAAGCGCGATTTCTTAATGTCGACAAACTGCTCGAAACCTCGCAGCGTGTCTACGATTGCATGGCAAAAACCGGCGCTCTTTCTTCAATTAACTATAATCATGATAACTTCTTAGCATCGCACAAGTACTTCTTTGAATTTGCAGTCAAAAAATATGCAATGAATTATGATTTCAAATACAACTGTGAGGGACGAATCGATACGATAACTCCCGAGATCATTGGCCTACTTAAGGCAACCGGATGTATCTCTGTATTTGTTGGCTTGGAAACTGGCTCGCAAAGAATACAGCGAATCTGCCGGAAAAACTTGAATCTTAAAAAAGTAATTCCTACCGTAAAATCCATCATTTCCTCTGGCATGAGATTCGAAACCAATTTTATCATCGGTTTTCCAGAAGAAACATATTCCGAAGTACTCGACACCCTTGCCCTTGCTCAAGAAGTCGCGTCGACCAGTTTTATGTCAAACGTTGACTTTTCCTATATGAGCCCAGAGCCTCTTACTGATGTTGCTCAAGGGGTGAATAAAGAGGATTATATCATCGTAAAAGAATCTCAGTATTACTTAGATTTACTTGCTGCCGGAATTGACCCAAACAGCCTGTCACCTCTTCATTTCAATCATCTGTACACAGTCAGAAATGAAAATTACGACATTCTTGACGTGCTCGCGCGTGCCGATACGTATTTTGATTTGATAAACCATTTTAAATTCGCAACCTACCTTATGATTCATCGAGATGGTAGAAGCATTGAAGATATTTTTGAAATGTGTCGCGATCGTGATGCATTTGCCGTTGCAGAAAGCTATACGGCAACTCTAGATCAAGCTGGTGTGTATTATGCGGTTTCTTGTTTCGAAATCGACCGGCTGGCAATAGTTCGTCGAGAAGAAAGAGCGCAGGATGTCCTATTCTATCGATACCCTGTTCAAAAGCTTTATCAGCTCTTCATTGAGACTATGAACATTTCAGGCTTCGAATCAGTGGCGAGCACCCCGACAAAAATAGTCGTTAGGAGTGCCAAATGAATAAGAATGCCACTGCGCAGCTGCACATCTATTCCGCCTTTTTCGTTCTCGCGGGATTTGTTTTAAATCGGGGAGTGTTTCTACTTTTCCTTGCGGAGAAAGGAATGTCTGTCACGGAAATCGCGCTTTATCAAGCCCTGTTTAACATTGCAACGGTCGTCCTCGAGCTGCCAACAGGGCTGATAGGCGATTTCTTTGGAAAGAAGTTCTCGATTCAAGTGGGCGTGCTGCTGCTTTTCTTCCATACGGCTGGCATGCTGTTGCTCTCAGGCCCCTTTCTCGTCGCGCTTTCCCTTGTTGAGGCACTCGCCTACTCCCTTCAATCGGGATCCGAACAAGCACTTTTATATGAAATTGCCCGAAATGCCGGTCAAGGAGAGCGCTTCCTCACCATCAACGCTCGGCTGCTTGCCGCGCAATCAATCGCGACGGGAGTGGCAATCGTACTTGGATCATTCATTGCCCAAGTATCTTGGAGTGCCCTCTACGTATGCGTTTCCGTTTTCTATCTCCTGCAGCTTTTCCTTCTGTATCCCATTGAGAGAATGGAAACGACCCATTCCAAAAACTCTGGGGAGGAAAGGTTTGACGTAGCCAAGGTCTTCAGACGCGAAACCTGGTGCATTGGAGAATCCGCTTTTGCGGTGTTGCTTC
Organism: uncultured Collinsella sp.; assembly: GCA_900552995.1. Classification (GTDB taxonomy): domain Bacteria; phylum Actinomycetota; class Coriobacteriia; order Coriobacteriales; family Coriobacteriaceae; genus Collinsella. The sequence continues at coordinate 5,427 of USBX01000001.1, read as the reverse complement.
TTCTAATCGGCACAAGCATGCTCGATGGATTCTATGGGAGTTATTACAACTTGAATCAGTTGGTATTCGACGCATTTGATGCTCCCGTCTCCATAATAGGAATCTTTTTCGGTGCATCCTATGCAGTAAATGCGACGGCCTACATTGCAGCAGATTTCTTCTCATCGCGTTTCGGGAAAAGAAATACCATGCTCGGCTCGATGCTAATCGAGGCCGGTCTTTTCATGATTCTTCCGTGGTTCGCTTCAAATCCGCTGTGTTTGTTTGGCCTTAGCATGGTGCTTTGTTTTCTCCCAGAAGTGGTGTACATCACTTCGGAAAACTTAATCCAAGACGCGATAGCGGACGATCTCCGCGCGACGGTCCTTTCCGTCGCGTCTCTGGTAAGGGCTCTCTTTTCTGCAATGTTTTTCTCCATATTTGGATATGTGTTGGGGTTATATCCCATTCAGATAGCGCTCGGTGTTATTGGCGCAATCGCGATAGCAATTACCGCCGTTGTTTCTTTAAAAATGGTAGGAATACATGTCTCCAAGAATTGATATATCGATTGACGAGCTGCCCGAAGCGTCGAGCCTTCTTGATGGACATGACTATTCGTCACAAATCATTCAGCGTATCGCCGGGGTTCCAGTAATACTCGATGCATCGGGATGCCCTCATTCCCCTTTTTTCGAAGTTGAATATGATGACAGGACGATTAGGTTTACAAGTCGACATGATAATGAGCATATTGTCGAGTTGGGGAGGAAGCTTGACTACGTCCATCATAATTGCAGCGGCTTTCTAAAGACTTTCTTTTTGAGAATAGATGTAATTGATGGTCACTGCTATTCGCTAAGCAATCATGCAAAGTCGCTGTCCATTGCATTCCGGACCGGAGGAAGGGTGGGACCATTTTTACATCTCCTCTCTTCTCACTATTTTTGTGTCAATGATTTTTCTGTTACGCGAATCGGAAGGCAGGAAGTCAAACTGAGCAGCGCTGCGTGCACTCAGACTATGACGATAAAGCGCATCGAGAATAGATGGATTGACGTCTTGTGTTTTCTTCTCGGAAGAACCATGGCAAGCTGTAATACAAACATGCCCTTATTAATTGAGCGCTATTGCAAGAGCGCGCGGCTGCACCATGGATTATCTGGCATAGAGGCTTTTATCGTTTTTTCAAACAAGCACTCTCCCTATTTCGCTGACGAAGAAGGACGTAGGAACATCCTCTCTCTCGTTGACACAGAGGCAATCAGAAGACTTCTGTCGCCGAAACTGAAAGACCCCTCCTTCGATTACGGCGTGAATAAATCCGATGAACAAAGAGAGATAACTGCGAAATTATCAATTTCATGCGACAAATACTACCCCAATAAAAAGATTGTAAAACTTATAGCGCTTCAATTATCATCGTCAGGCAGGTATTATCCAAAGCTCATGTCGAGTGATTATTTCTCTCCTCAATCGGATCAGGCGGATGTGCACCTGCTTTTAATTCCGAATACTTTCAATGACCCTATTTTTATCTACTATCAACTCGCACTACTGACGGGCTTGGGCAACCGAATGCGTCTCCAAAAGTATTTATCGGTTTTGAGCAGGTATTTTTCTGGCATGATTTCGCGCCAGGAGTTTAACGAGAGAGCCGTCGAACTGTTTGACGAGGCTGCGTGTTTTCTGCCGATCGGACGACTCTCCAGCGCCTTCTTCATGCGAAACACTTTTCCAGAAGAAGGCTTGAGGGAAAGGATATTAAATGTTCTATTGGAACGATAGTGCTTATATCAGGAGAGATTCCAACGAACTTATATTGCAAGGATTAAAATCGCGAGTGAGGGTCAAAATCTCTGATTTGAGTACGAATCTTTTTGAACAGCTCGCCAAACAAAATATGATAGATGAGACGAGCCTTGAATCTCGCGAGCAACGATTCTTGCTAAGGCTCAACGAACTTGGTTTTCTAGAAACTGAAGAATACGAGCTGGAATCACCCCGCTCGAGGACAGCTCGCTTTTTGTCTTATTATTCCGACGCTCCGCTGACGTTACTTAAGCAAATCGGTGCCGTTCATCTTGCCATCGTTGGTATGGGCGGCATAGGGCAGGTGGTGGTGGAGCATTTGGCTGCTGCTGGAGTTCGGCATTTTACATTAATCGACGGGGATCGAGTTGAGAGGTCAAACGTAAATCGTCAGTTTCTTGTTGGTCCCGACGAAATAGGAGAAGCAAAAGTAGAGGCAGTTTCCAAAACACTCGTCAATCGCTATCCGGATCTTTCGCTTAATCCAGTTGCGTCTTACGTCCGCTCTGCCGAAGATCTCATGCGTTGCGTTCCTTCGAGGACTTCAATGCTTGTTTGCGCTGCAGACTGTGGGGAAGGGGTCAATCCCAGGTCAATAGTTCTTGAAGCATGTATAGAAAAGGACATTCCCTGTGCATTTTGTGCTGTTGGAGTAGCTGATGGGGAAATTGGGCCTATTCTCGAAAAGAAGAACGACATGAAATCCTATCTCTCTTTCCTCCAACAAGCTGAAGAAAACATAGTCCACATGCCCGTGCCAAAGGGATCAATTTGTTTTACGAACAGTCTCGTGGGAACTGCGCTTGCAATGGAGATATACCGATATCTTTGTATAGGATCGAGTCCTATACATCAACATACATGCTTCTGCTCCTTCATGAACTTTAAGGGTTTGATGTACAAGAGGGTTGGCAGCGAGAATGATACGAATTCTGTAAAAATCCCTGTGAAGCATTGGCTTGACAATGTCTGACGGCACTGTCGGACATCTACGCGTGGGACAAGCGAGTAACGCGAGCGATTGTAGGCAACTAGCAGCCCCAGCTGCGTCTTTGACGCAGGTTCAACGTCTGACATCTTGAATGTCTGACGTTGAACGAAGCTGGCGTGCAAAATGGCCTCACAAGGCCATTTTGCACCGTCTCAGGGGCGCGATTCATGGTTTGCCGCTGCGTCCGTTATCGTAATAATCTCCCGTTGGCACCACCGCGCACGCCGCCGTATCTGTGTCTTTTATCGTAATAATTTGAGAACTGGCTCCTTTTCCCCCTTGTCCGTTATCGTAATAACAAGGCGCGCGAGTATCCTTCCCCGGTCCAAGGGCGGAGCCCTGGCAAGCGCCGAACCGCCCGGGTCGGCGGCAGATTTGTACACACATTTACGATGGGGGTACAAGTATGCGTCTCTTGCGGGATTTCTCGTTTATCGGCAGAAAATCGAGGTCAGAAGATGGATGAGTTCTTGAGTATTGAAGATCTGCGGTGGGAGTTCGGCGCGTCGCGAGCATGGATGTACAAGTATCTGGCGCCGCATATCAAGTCAATCACCGTGAAGTGCTCGACCGACGACGGCGAGCGCCTGTGCAAGCGTTATAGCCTCGATGATGCGCGGCGCGTGGTCGCCGAAAAGGCTCGAGCCGAGGTCTATTCCGTGCCCGTTAAAGCGGACCCCGGGAAAAGCAGCTATGCTCCATACCGCCGCCCGCGGCGCGTACGAATCAAGACGAGCGCGTACATCGCCGAATATATCGTCGGCTTCGGTCATCTCTGGCAGATCGACGAGATTGCAGAGGAATGCTGCGGTAAGCGCTCAAGAGAGGCGGCATATCAATTCATCTACCGTAACGCCTGGATCGCAATCGTGTTCGGTAACAAAACTTTCTATATCCCGAGGCGCACCACACCGCAATTCGTGGCGGCAGCAGTCGAGGTGTTCGGAGACGCTGCCCACACCGTCGAATACGCACGCGGTGGGCATAAAAGTGACGCCACGGAATAGCAGCACTATGTAACAAATGAATAAGTGAACGGCGTAAAAAGTGAAAAACCGAACTACGCAATATCGACAATGCGACATAACGCAATAACGACAAAGCGGAATAGCCGCACTATGTAACCATGTAATAACAGAACTATTGAACATCGGACTATTCGGCCCTGAAATCTGTCCGCAAGAGTCGTACGCTGCCGTACAAAATGCCCGGCAGCGTACCGCCGCAAGCGGCGCACGCTAGAGCTCTGCCCTAGTACCCGGCACTCGCGGCGTTAGCTCATTGTTCTGCAATTCAACAGTTACGTTTTTCAGTTTTGTCGTTATCACGTAGTTCAGCAATTACACAGTTACGTAGTGTCGCAATTGCTTTGTTCGGCTGTGTCGCAGTTCAGATATGAACAACCGCCGCAGGCGCCGGGTACTAGGGCAGAGCCTTGGCAGTACGCGGACGGCCGAAACGCAGTTTTGTACGGCAGCGTACGACACTTGCGGGCGAGCTCCGGCTATGCCATTGCTGAATTACGACAAAACGCAACAACAGAGCTGTGTAACCGCAGCATAACTGACTTACAGACGATATGAAGAACGTAATGAATGAACTAGTGAACTGCGACATAACCGAAAAAGCGAACAGTTATAAACCCAAAAAACGCATTGAAACAGGCGAGATGTTTTAAATCTCAGCCACAAATCGAGAACAGTGGCGTCCCGACGAGCCGTGGCAAAATAGTCGCAGTAGTCATAGGCATCATCGGGACTGCGCATCACGGCAACAAGCTCTCCGTTGTGCGCATCAACAACTGCATGTCGAAATCCCATCGTCTGACGCATCATCCGGTTGCGCTGCCGCTCGATCTCGATCGCATCCAGCAGGAGGTGGCCATCTGTATGGCCATGAAGGGCGAGTAGCCGTTTGCGGGGCCAAGCTGACCGCTCGCGTTGAGCGGCAGCAGCACCCGTTGGAGCGATAGTTCCGCAATTTGTTTCACGAATTACCGTCGAAATGTTTCGCGCGCTGGTAGATGCAAACACTGCTTAAGGGCACACCCAAAGCACCACAAAGTGCCGCCACGCAGGTCAAGGCCGAAAAAACGACCTCACCAGATGCGTTTTACGACACAGAAAATGGGTGTCGCGAACATCCCACCACCCTAGGTTCAATCGCCCCGTAAATCGAATCCTGTTGAGTCGTCTACCTGCGACTTTGTGATATTTGCTACCGCCGTGTCGTGAGCGAGAATCGTGTCCGCACAGGGCGATATATTAGGTAAAACACCCGAGGGAAAGGAATAGCATGAGCAACACACAGGAAATCGTTCAACGACTCGAACGCGAGATAGCAGACCGATCTGCCGCAGTTGAGGAGGTTGATGCTTTTAAGAACCAGCTCGCACGGGCCATCAAGGCCTTTATGGCCGCCGACGAGGCAGTTCGCGGCCTCAACGACCATGACAGCGAGATCGACACCAAAATTGCAGCTGCTATTGACGAGCATCTTCGAGCAATCGACAGACTGTGCCGCTTCGGCATCGACGGTGGATTCGGCGAGGAGCATCCCGTAAAGGAGTACTAGACCGCTGCATGGCCATGGAAGCCTCATTTATTTGCGAAGAACATCGGCTAGCCGCAGGATTGAAATCATCG